>JAKOOG010000380.1 GCA_022701545.1 Weeksellaceae bacterium
GCAGCTCCTCGGGAAAATAAATTCCGTCTGCAGTATAGATTTTAAATTCGTTTTTAGAAATGTCCAGGCTTCCGGCCGGTTTTCCGTGTTCTGAAATTTCAAACCTGCCGCCGAAAATTTTCAGTCCTTTTACTTCCTCGCCAACATTTAAAGTCGTAAAAGCAGCCGGATACGGCGACATGCCGAGGATAAACTGATGGATTTCCTTTGCATTTTTGGTCCAGTCGATTCTGGTATCTTCCTTAAAGATTTTAAAGGCAGTTTTCGGATGCTCCACCTGCGGTTGCGGTTTTTCGACAATGGAATTTTCTGCAAGTCCATCCAGGGTTTTCACCACCAGTTGGGCACCCATGGCCATGAGCCGGTCGTGCAGGCTTCCGGCGTTTTCTTCCGGTAAAATGGTGAGCTCTTCCTGTAGCAGTATATTTCCTTCGTCAATTTTTTCATTGATAAAGAATGTCGTAGCTCCGGATTTTTCTTCCCCGTTGATGATCGCATAATTGATCGGCGCTGCACCTCTGTAGTCGGGAAGAAGGGAGGCGTGAAGATTGAAAGTCCCCATTTTCGGCATTTCAAACAAGACTTTCGGCATCATCCGGAAGGCAACCACTACGAAGACATCAGCGTCCAGTTTTCTCAGCTCTTCCAGAAATTCGGGATTTCTTAATTTTTCAGGCTGAAAAACCGGGAGATGGTTTTCTGCGGCAAAAACTTTTACCGGCGACTGGTTGATTTTCTGTCCGCGTCCGCTTGCTTTATCCGCAACCGTTACGACACCCACAACTTCGTGGTGCGACTGATGAATGGCTTCCAGGGAAGTTTTCGCAAACTCCGGAGTTCCTAAAAATACAACTTTCAATGATTTCATATTGCAAAGATAAACTCTTTAAGAAAGGTTTAAAAATTAAAAAAAAATTATTAACAATTACACATTGCCCATTACGCATAACCCATTACTCATAATTTATGCAATCGCGTAGGTCCTGAAATTAAGCATCTTTACCTTTCCGGTATCCAGAAGGAAAATCAGGTTTTCAAGAATATTTTCTTTGGAATGATAGCTCAGCTGGATGGAAAGCTCTTCAATGGTAGCCGGCCTTTTGCTTAACAGATTAAGAATCTGATTCGAAATGTTTTTCCCGAAAATAGACTGTTTATTTTTTTCACATACTGAGCATTGTCCGCAGTTTTTGGCATTTTTCTCACCGAAATAGCTCAGGATCAGTTTCATTTTGCAATACTGGCTGTCCTCCAGGAAAAATTTCATTTCTTCCCACTTCTGGATTTTATTTTTCTGAATGTGCTCAAAAAGTTTCCAGTAAACAGAACCGTTCAATCTTTCGTCCCTCGGTTTTAGAAATTTAATGCTTGATAATGCGCCGTCGACATATTCTACATAGCCTTTCTGCTGAAGTTCTTTCAGCCGTTCTTTGATGAGTTCGATACTTACTCCGATCTTACCGCTTACCTGCTGCTCGCTGAACATCACTTTATGGGTGGTAACGCCGGAAATGGTCCGGAGCATCAATTCCAGGAAATAGGCATCTTTTTTCGGAATCTGGTCGATTTCATGCGCTTCCATCAGAAGCTGTAAAGAGGACAGGCTTTTATAATCGTTAAAGTAGATGATTTCCTGGTTGTGCAGAAAATTCAGAACATTCCTGATTTTTGCAGTCGACAGCCGGGTGAAATTCTGGATCCCATTGATATTTAACGGGAAAACTTTTTCGGGCAACTCAAATTCAGCTACCTGGAAAATAGAGTAGAGGTAACTGATGATCTTCAGGAATTCCGCTTTATTGGGAATCTGGTTTTTCAGAATCTGGTCAAAATTGATGATTTCCTGTTTGTTCCACAGGAGAAAAGCAAAACTTTCTTTGCCGTCTCTTCCGGACCTTCCGATTTCCTGGTAATAATTTTCAATGGATGGGGCAGGCGAGTAGTGGATGACAAAACGGACATTGTCCTTATCGATTCCCATTCCAAAGGCATTGGTGGAAATCAGGACATTATTATCGCCGGTGTTCCAGATGTGCTGCCGGGTATTTTTTTCTTTGGTTGACAGGCCTGCATGAAAAAAATCAACATTCGTTAACTGATTCTTGCGCAAAAATTCACTCAGCTGTTCGGCTTCTCTTCTCGTTCTTACATAAACGATCCCGGGTTCATTGGTGAACTTTAAAATATCGAATACTTTATGGAATTTGTCGGAAACTTCTTCTGTGAAAATTTTAATGTTATCTCTTTTAAAACTTTTCTGAAAAACTTCCGGATCTTTTAATCCGAGCTTCAGTTTTATTTCGTCAAGTACTTTCGGGGTTGCCGTTGCCGTTAAAGCCAGGCAGTGAATTTCAGGATTATTTCTCCTAAATTCTTTTATATTCTGATAGCTGGGGCGGAAATCCTGCCCCCATTCCGAAATACAGTGTGCTTCATCCACCGCAATAAAAGAAAGGGTAATTTCTTCAATATGCTGGATAAACTGTTTGTTGGTAATCCGCTCCGGAGAAATATACAGTATTTTTGTTAAGCCCTCTTTGCAACGGTCATAAATGGTTTCCGCATCGTATTTATCCAATTCTGATGACAAGTATTCGGCTTCGATTCCCCGGGATTTCAATTGGCTTACCTGGTCTTTCATCAGGGCCAGTAGTGGTGAAATCACCAGACAGGTTCCTTCCCTGAGCAGGGCGGGCAACTGATAACATAAAGATTTTCCGGCACCTGTCGGCAAAAGGACAAGCGTATCTTTTTCATTGATCACAGAATCAATAATTGCTTCCTGGGCATCACGGAAATGACCATAGCCCCAAAAATGCTTTAATGTCTTAAGCTTCAACTCCTGAAAATCTTGCTGGGAAATCATGGGATAAAAATACTAAAAGTAATATAATAAAAAAAGCCACGCATTGCATGGCTTTATTATAATTTAGTGATAAAATTATTATTTAGCTTCGAAGTAAACTCTTCTGTTTGCTCTGTTTTTCCATTCAGGACATTTAGTAGCAGGGTCACACTCAGGGTATTTAAGGTCTTTTTCACCTCTACCGATTGCGTCAAGTTTACCAGACTGAACTCCGTTTTTAATTAAATAATCTTTAACGTTGTTTGCTCTTCTTTCAGATAGTCTCTGGTTGTAGGCTTCAGAAGCTCTTGTATCAGTAGCACCGATTACAGTGTAAGTTCCTGCTGAAGAGTTGATATAGTTAACTGCATTATTAAGGATCGGAGTATTAGAAGGTAAAATTCTGTCTGAGTTCAGATCGAATTCGATTCCATCTAATTTTGTTTCCTGCTCATTTACCAATCCTGGTGTTGCAGGAGCGGTAGTAGGACAACCTTGGTTTTCAACAGGTCCCGGAACAGTTACACATTTATCGTAAAGGTCGATTACACCGTCAAGGTCAGTATCCAGGGCTACACCTGCACCGTCAACTCTTGCACCTGCAGGAGTATCAAGCTGTCTATCCCAATCGTCGCAAACTCCATCATTGTCAAGATCTCCTTTCTTACAAACTTCGATATCCTGGTTTTTGTTAGCCAATACATCAAGCTTGTAATAGATTTCCTGCAACGGGTCATGCCACATTAAGTGAGACTCGTGTTTTCCAAGTTTCAAAGAAACCCCTAACGTAGCGTTAACGAAGTTATCGGAAACCTGCTCTTCACGTTGGTTGATCGCGCTGTATTTAGCTCCTCCGCCATCGAATTGATCGTCACCGGTTACTACATACATTACTCTACCTTCGATGTCAAGTCTTCTGTTTACTTTGAATTTAAGACCGGCACCTGCCTGAGCAAACATAGATCCAAGTTCAAA
>JAKOOG010000381.1 GCA_022701545.1 Weeksellaceae bacterium
GTTGTTTCAGGATTCTTAAACCACTCCCAATTACTCCATCTGTCCAACTACGCTGAAGAAAGCTAACAAGCATATGAATTGTTATACTTTGTGCTGGTGCAAATGTATTAGCTTTAAGAGTATAATCTCCTGGAGGCAAAATTAATTGCACATTACGTGCAAAACTTGAATTTGGACTAAAACGTATTATTTCGTGGCCATCAGAATCTTGTATTAAAGCTTTTATACCGGATAAAGACAATTGTCCTGGATTAGTAATTTGACAGTCAATATTTACAATGGTATACGTATCTAAATAGAAAGTCTGTATTTCATCGGTGACACTATCACCATCATGATATATAGAAGAAGTATTTTTTTCATACGTATAGCTATCTTGATCTCCATTAGGATTATACTTATTGGGCTCATAGATAAATTTTGTAGCGCCACCGGTCGGATATTTTATTTGGGTAAGAACTCCTGCCTGCATATAAACAGGGTCACTTTCACGGATAGCACCTTTTAGAAAAGGAAATGTTGTAAAAAATGATGTCGGTCCACAATCTATCTGATAAGGAAGAAAACTCTGATACGTTTTATTATATTGCGGCAAATTAGGATATTGCTCTAATATAGGACCTTGTGGAGATAAATATTTTGTTACATCTTCATAATATACTAGATGATCGTTATCATATCCATTATAATATCCCCAATGGTCTGTTGAAGCAGAAGTTTTATCAGGGAGTGGAGTTCCATCGTAAGTAAATGTATAAGGAGGATTTGCTTTATAAAGACCCGAAATTTCATTGTAAAATGATTCCTGAACCGAATTCAGCTTTAGACGCCAATAATTTTCCTTATTTTTTCCTGAATAATTTTCTCTAAAATAGCTGTAGTCGAACGCTACTCTTTTTATTGATTTGCCACTTAAATTAAAAATCTCAAAGCTATTTACTTTCTGAGGTTTAGGCGAAAAACTACCGAAATTATTGAAGGGACGCTGATCCTCTCTGTCACTTGTACTGAAGTTTATGTAACCGTTTTTAAATTTAATTTTTTTCAAATTAATGTTATCGGAAGAAGTCATACTAACAGAAACATTAGTTTTCCTTTCAGCAAATGTTCCGACCCAGGAACCTTGGTAAGGAGAAAGATTGTTTGAGGAAAAACTTTCCTGCTCATAAAAACTCAATTGACTGATACTCTTATGACCTTCATTTTCATCATACTCAAAGGTTATAGTATCATCTTTTGGAGTAATTATTTTGGTGATATACCATGCAGATATGTATTCCTGATAATTAATACTTGGATCCAGCCTGTCAAAGGTCTCAGACCTCTGCATATCATCAAGCAAATATGAAGGTGCATCCCTATCATCAGAAGCACTATAAGCTCTTGAAAATTCTTTTACCGTAAAATAATATTTCCAGCCATTACCATTAGTTACTTCCCACTCATTTGTTGCCGTATCATAAACGAATGTAGAATTGGTTTGCTTTAATGGTATTCCTTTGATTTTGGTATTGTTTGGCTGTCTTTTTTCGAAAATCATTTTTCCTGATTCTCCTCCGAAATTGTAATAAAGAATATCCGGTTTTCCGTCTCTTACTCCATTATTGATCTCTTTATAATCATTATAATATTGTGTAAGGTAAGTATCACTTACAATTTCATCACTATTTGTAGACGGTAAATCGTTGACTACTGTATAACCGCCCATAGGCTTTAAATCATCAAGGCCATTGACTGATCTGGTAATTACACCCCCGGCGTTAAGCGCCCAACCCAGACCTACAGAGCTCGCTTCCTGTGCTACTCTGATTCCTGACCCATGATAGCTAATTGAAATAGGTAAAGAAATTTCTCCTGACTTTATTTCATAGAGAGGAATGGACGTATTGACTGTACCGGTATAATTACTAACCGGCAGACTTGCGTATTGAGCCAGTGCAGATGCGTTAGGTGAAGCAGGCATAACTCTTGGCATATCCTGCGAAAAAACCTTGGCACATGATAATATAATACCGACAAATATTATTATTTTTTCTTTCATGGTTTTCTTTTTTGATTTTATATTGACGAAGTATCGCCAGTTATTTTTATTGATTCTATAGTGTTTAAACAAGAAGTATCTAGGTCATATCTTAATAAATAATTATTATGCACCTATTATTTTTTTATCAGTTTCGCACTCGCCGTTTTTCCACTATCCGTCTTCACTGAAACAAGGTAAGCACCCTGAACCAACTGCTGCGTGTTGATTTTGGTTACTTTATTTTCTGTCTTAATGCTCTGAAGTTGCCTTCCGCCCATATCATATATCGTTATCTCTGCCTCAAAAGATCCTTCTCTCAGACTTTCAAACCCAATTTCCACATACGCATAATCACTTACCGGGTTCGGATAAATTCTAATATCCTGCTTCTCGATCAGCTGGTCAACTTGTTTATCGCCAAGCTTCACAATCTTCCAGTTCTCTTTGCCCAGTTCCTCAGCGCTGGTTCCAGCCAGGATGATCGAGCCGTCACGGTTAAGCTTAATATCCGAAAGCCTTTCTTCTCTTTTGCTGGATTCTCCTTCTACATGCTTGCGCCACTGCTCATTACCATTCTGGTCCAGGTAAAGCATCCAGAATTTCTCATCATCCGTTTCAATCCTACCTTCTGCCTGGGTATAACCGCCCAGCAAAATCCCTTTCGTAGACTTATCATCCGAAGCATTCAGAACACTCATGCCCATTAAAACATCACGGTTTTTGAAATTGTAGGATTTCTGCCAGATCTCTTCGCCTCTTGCATTCACAGAGATGAGCCATAAATCGGTTCCTTCTTCGATACCTACCGTTTTACTCCCTGATCTTTCCGACCGGGATTCCCCGCCGATCAGATAGCCTGAAGAAGTCATAGCTAGAGTTCTTAAATGATCATCGCTCTTTCCTCCAAAATTCTTTTCCCATTCCACCTTACTATCTTTTGAAAGCTTCACGATATAATAATCTCCTTCGCCGTAATTGTCAGTCTTTTTTGAACCGCCCATATTACTTCTGGAATATATCCCTAATAAAGCTCCACCATCCAATGTTGGAATCATTTTTTCCACTACATCAAATCCTTTCCCCCCAAACACCAATTGAGAAAGCTCATTGCCGTTTTTATCAAGTTTTACGACTAGTATATCTTTTGAACCATAGCCTTTATTTGAACTTTGAATGTTACCTGCTATAAAAAACCCAAAATCTGTAGTTTGTACAACTGCCCGTGCTTCCTCATCAGCGACTCCGCCAATAGTTTTCTGCCAGAGCTCATCTCCAAATTCATTAATTCTTATAAGCCAGATATCAGACCCGCCTTTTGCATTGTCTTTTTTATCTAATCCCTTGTTACTCCACGAAGTGCCTGCCAAAAGAAAACCTCCTTCCTGTGTATTTACCGTTGCAGAGAGATGATCATGGCCGTGGCC
>JAKOOG010000069.1 GCA_022701545.1 Weeksellaceae bacterium
CTTCCGGAAAGCAGCTGGGCGATTTCGTTGAGCTTTTGTTTTTCGTTTAAAGGAATGATAGTGGACTGGGTTCTTCCTGCGACGTCCTGTTTTACGACTTTATAATTGTTGTTTCCTTTGGCCGCCACCTGTGCCAGATGGGAAATGACGATCAGCTGCATATCGGCGGACATTTCCCGCATCAGGTTTCCGATTTCTTCGGCTACTTTTCCGGAAACTCCGGTGTCGATTTCGTCTAAAATTAAAGTCGGGAGCTCATCGCTTTCGGCAATGATTTTCTTCACGGCCAGCATCACCCTGGATCTTTCCCCGCCGGAAATGGCGGTCTGGATCGGTTTCAGCGGAAATCCGGAATTGGCCTGGAATAAGAGCTGAATGTTTTCTTTTCCAAACAGATTAAATTCGATTGCCTCCTTCAGTTCGATGTCTACCCTTGCTTTTTCAAGGCCTAACTTTTTAAGCAAAGCCTCGGCCTTTTTAATAAATACCGGAATGCTTTTTTTCCTGTTTTTGGAAAGTTTATCGGAAATGATCTGAAGCGATTTTTCTTTTTTAGCAATCCCTTCTTCGATTTCGACAATCTGTGCTTCAAGCTCGGAAGCACCCTTCTGATCGCCGGCCAGCTGGTCCCTTACTTCCCGGAGCTCCGTGATGTTGCCTACATTATGTTTTAGGAATAAGGCATTGATGCGGTTGTTCAGTTCCGTAAGAAGGGCCAGGTTTTCAGGGTTGATTTCTATTCTTTCCGCTTCATCTTCCAGTTCGGAAATGATGTCTTTCAATTCTACATAAGAAGTTTCCAGCCTTCCGTGAAGCTCAGCAAAACTTTGGGAAACCTCGGCAATTTTCCCCAGCTTGTTTTTGGCTTCATTAAAAAAAGAAAAGATCCCCACTTCTTCCTGATGGAACCGGGATAACACCTGCGCCAGGTTATCGGAAATCATTCCCGCGTTTTCCTGTATAGAAAGCTGGTTCTGAAGGTCTTCAAAATCCACATCATCCAGATGCAGCTCCTCAAGCTCATTGAGAAGAAAGGCTTTGTAATCGCTTTCCTTGTTGGCATCCGAAAGCTGGGTCTGCAGTTTTTTAAGCTGTATTTTAAGGCTCTGGAAATCGGAAAACTCGTTCTGATAATCCTGCACCGTCTGTTTATTTTCGGAAAGCCCGTCGATAATTTTAAACTGGTATTCCGAAGTAAAAAGGTTGGAGGTTTCAAACTGGGAATGGATATCGATCAGCTGGGAAGAAAGTTCCCTTAAAATATCCAGCGTTACCGGAACATCGTTAATGAATGCCCTCGATTTCCCTGAAGGCAGGATTTCCCTCCGGATGATGGTCTGATGTTCATAATCCAGGTCATTTTCGATAAAGAATTTCTTGAACTGGTTATTTAAGGAAAATTCAGTTTCAACGATGCTTTTTTCCTGTGCTTTGGAGATGGATTTTACATCCGCGCGCTCCCCGAGGATCAGCCGCAGCGCCCCCAGGATAATCGATTTTCCGGCACCGGTTTCCCCGGTGATGACCTGCAATCCGTTGTGCAACGATACTTCCAGGGTATCGATCAGGGCGAAATTCTTAATGTAAATTCTCGAAAGCATTGATAATAGCGATTATTTGGCTATTGCAAATATAGAACTTTAGATTTCAGAATTCAAGTTAACTTACTGTTTCCATTTATTCCATCTCGACTCGGTATTTTTCGGCGAAAGAATGATCATTTCGTTCTTCAGATCCCCCAATACAAGGCCACCGTTATTCCCGGAATTGAAAATATTGAAGATCTCATCCGCTTTCGTATCCATGAACAGATTAAAGAAATAAGCCTGCTGGAAAGAATTTTCATACTGCTTCAGCTGCATCAGCGCATCATAAATCACTTTTTTTCCCTGGGTCTGGTCCTGATTAAACAGTGTGTCCAATCCGGCCCGGTGGTAGGAATAGATCGTAGCACGCAGCTGGCTCCAGTTCGGGCTCATGATCTCTTTGATCAGAATTGAACGGCTTCTCGGCTCGTTAATCTGCTTCCAGCCGTCATAAGTATTCTGGGATTCCCCATTCTGGGCGATCTGCTGGGCTTTTTGGTACCATTGTGTTCCGGACATCGACTGGAAGCTGTCGGCATCCAGCCCCAGAATCACATAGACATAAAAGCTGATGACATCGATAAGGTTTTTTCCTGAAAACTGCCTTTCGTTGAAAATAAGGTTTTCATTTTCCACATAGTCAAAAGAAAACCGGTTGTCCTGAAGATTGATGAGCGGCGATTCGTAATTGGTGCTGAATACAGGGCGGACGGCCTGTATCACAATGCTTCCCCTGAACCGGTTTCCGTCTCTCTCGGTAATCACTATGGCAAAATTCGATTTTATTTTCTCAAAATTCTGCAGTCTTTTGCCCGTCCAGCTTGTATTGTTGATGAAATCCCGGAGGCTTTTCTCCAGAGCTTTATACGCCGACTGGTTACTTCCCCCTATCTGCTGGGAATTTACTTGTACCGTAGCCAGCAGCTCCTGGGAAAAACCCATATTGAATATAAACAGCAGTAGAAATATGCTTAAAAATTTTTTCATTATCTATTAAAAATTGAGAACGGAAATTTATTAAATTTATTTTAAAAGTTGAGACTCAATGAAATCCAGAATGTCTTTGGCGACATCTTCTTTGGATTTCAGATCGAATTCCTTCTTTTCCGTCCGGGTAAATATTTTTATTTTGTTGGTATCGTTTTTAAATCCGGCGCCTTCGTCCCGAAGCGAGTTCAGTACGATCATATCAAGATTTTTCTTTTCCAGTTTCGCTTTGGCATTTTCCTCTTCATTCTGGGTCTCCAGTGCGAAACCCACTAAGAACTGACGGGTTTTCTTTTCACCCATGGTTTTCAGAATATCCGGGTTCTTCACCAGTTCGATCGTTAAATGATCATCACTTTTTTTGATCTTTTCCTTCGCCACTTCTTTTGGGGCATAATCTGCCACGGCAGCACTGGCAATACCGATGTCCGTCTGATCATAAAATTCAAAAACCTTATCCAGCATTTCTTTGGCTGAGGTTACGTTATACAGCCTGATATTTTTATGACCGGTTTTCTGGGCACTTGGCCCTGAAATCAGGATGACGTCGGCTCCTCTTGCAGCGGCTTCTTCTGCCAGGGAAAAGCCCATTTTTCCTGAAGAATGATTCCCGATAAACCGTACGGGATCAATGGCTTCATACGTAGGTCCGGCGGTAATCAGCACGGTTTTTCCTTTCAGTGTTTCGTTTTGATCTGCTTTAAAAAACTCCTCAATCGTTTTTGCAATGGTTTCCGGTTCCGCCATTCTTCCCTGCCCGACCAGCCCGCTGGCCAGTTCGCCGCTTTCCGCCGGAATAACGGTATGGCCGTAGCTTTCCGCCAGCTCCAGGTTTTTCTTTGTAGACGGATGGGCATACATATCCAGATCCATCGCCGGTGCAATAAAAACCGGACATTTGGCTGACATGTAGGTAGCAATCAGCAGATTATCACAGATCCCGTGGACCATTTTGGCCAAAGTAGATGCCGTACAGGGTGCCACTACCAGTACATCTGCCCACAAGGCCATCTCCACATGGCTGTTCCAGGTTCCGTTATCGCCGTAAAAATCTGAGTAGACCGGATTTTTAGACAAAGTGGAAATACTAAGTTTGGTGACAAAGTTTTCCGCGTCAGGCGTCATCACCACCTGAATTTCCGCTCCTTTTTTCACAAAATCCCTGATCAGAAAATGAATTTTATACGCTGCAATTCCTCCGGAAATCGCGATGAGAATTTTTTTACCGGAAAGGCCCATTCCTATTTTAATTTTAAGAATACTAAATTACTTATTTTTCATGTAATACATCCAAAAACTCTGACTAAACTGCCTCTCATGCTCTGCCTGATAAAATATGCTACCGGATGATCTGATTAAGACTGTCTGCCAGTTTTTGTGTAAATAAAACAGCTCCGCGCCTGTTAAGGTGGCCATTATCATAAGCATTCCTATTAGTGTAAAATTCGCTGAATGCCTTACGGGAAGAAAAATCCAGAATTCTTGTATCGGGAATTGTTTTAACTTCCGATAAATCTGCCGGTGTAGAAAATGGAGGAAGGACAAGAAATAATTTAATCCCTTTTTTCTGACAGTCTTCCGCCAGAAGTCTGAGCTCGGAAACCAGAGCCGGATTCAGTTTCTTTTTCGGGGTATTTTCAGCATGGATCCGGTTTTTGTAGATCTGCGTGGTATCCTTCAGATAGATTGAACGTTGTTTTTGTACACTTAAAAGGTTTTTATAATCTTTTTCCAAAGGGAAGTACCCGTTGTTATAATTGGTAAATTCATTCACGGTTTTATCCCGCTGCCCAAGCTTTTTGAAGTAAAAAATATTGGCAAATCCGTGGGACACCGACAAAAATGAAGAATTCCAGTCGTTATTGCGAGTAAAATATTTAATTTCGAAATTTACCGTAGGAATATCGTGGCAGTACAGAAACTTTTCCGTGTAAGCATTAATGTCAAACGGCTGTACATCCTGAATTTCAAAAAAAAGGTATTTTACATTTTTATGAATGCTTGTATGACGGTATTCGTACATGCTTTCGGAAAAGAAAGTTCCTCCGCTTGCCATGTTGTAAGCCCTTATTTTACCCGTTGTCGCAGAATCCAGCAATCCCGTATTTAACTGGCGGTACATCCTGCTGCTTCCAAACACCAATGCATTGTACCCGGCACCATGCTTATCGTAATAATTGACTTTCTGCCTGATAAAATACTCCCCGTAAAGCTTGTATTTTTTAACGGATGCCAGCCCGTAACCCACCAGGAAAAGGAACAGCAGCCAGCACGCTATTTTAATGATAAATTTCTTCATATTAAAACTGAAAATAAATAAATTCATTACTGCCGAAATTCGCGTAACGCAGGATGATAAAGATGATGATCATGTATAAACCCCGCCGCAGCCACGGATGGTATTCCCGGATTTCAAGCCCGTGAAACTTTCGCCTGTTGAGCCATTCGATAATGATCATAACAGCAGCAAAAGCCAGCACTTTATATGGCATCGGATTCGGTAATGACAATAAGGATTTGCCGAATAATCTTTTTATATACAGGATGGCCTGTAAAACACTTTCCGAACGGAAGAAAATCCATGCGAGGCAGACCAATGCAAAGGTAATCAGGATCTGAAAGATTTCCCGGAAGGTGGGAACCAGTCTGTTCATGGCGACCACTTCAAGATTTTCCCGGTTTTTCCCAAATACCAGCAGCGGTAAAAAATAAACGGCATTCAATCCGCCCCATATGACGAATGTCCAGTTGGCGCCGTGCCAGAACCCACTGACGAGAAAGATAATAAAAGTATTTCTTATTTTCATCCACATTCCGCCTTTGCTTCCTCCTAAAGGAATATACAGATAATCCCGGAACCAGGTAGAAAGAGAAATGTGCCATCTTCTCCAGAATTCGGCGATGTCTCTTGAAAAATACGGGAAAGCAAAGTTTTTAAGAAGTTCAATCCCAAACAGTCGCGATACCCCCAGGGCAATATCCGAATAGCCCGAAAAATCCCCGTAAATCTGAAAAGCAAACAGAACGGCACCGATGGCCAGGTTGCTGCTGCTCTCGGTCTGGTAATGGGTAAAGATCTCATTCACGATCGGGGCACAATTATCCGCAATCACGATTTTTTTGAAAAAGCCCCAAAGGATCTGCCGCATGCCGTCTACCGCCTGCTCATAATTAAATACCCTCGGTTTCTGGATCTGCGGGAGAAGGTGGGTTGCCCTTTCGATAGGTCCCGCCACCAACAGGGGAAAATAACTTACAAAAACGGCGTAATCGACCGGATTTCTTTCTGCCGGAATTCTTTTTTTATAAATATCGATAATGTAGGAAAGCCCGTGGAAGGTGTAAAAAGAGATCCCAATCGGCAGCACGATATGCAACAGCATTACATTTACCTTAAATCCAAATCCCTGAAGCAGCTCCGAAAAACTTTCCGCAAAAAAATTGTAATATTTAAAGAAGCCCAGAAAACCCAGATTAATTCCAATGCTTAAAGTGAGCCAGAATTTGGCAGCGTGCCGGGTTGTACTTCTTTCGATCTGTATTCCGGAGAAGAAATCCAGTGCGATGGAAAACATCAGGAGCAGCAGAAACCTCCAATCCCAGCATGCATAAAAGTAGAGACTGGCGATAAGTAAAAGAATGTTCTGGTATTTGTATTTTTTATTGAAAAAAAACCAATACAGCACGAAGACTACCGGTAAAAACAGCAAAAAGCTTATAGAGTTGAACAGCACGATATTTCCTTAAAATATTACGCCGTAAAAGTAATAAAAATAAACCCCTGTTTTTTATATAAAAAAAACATTCTGTAAAACTATTTTTTACAGAATGTTTTTCTAAAAATTATAATGCCATAATAAAATTATGCACAATAATAAAAGATGTAATTATTTTCTTTCTTCAGTTTTTCTGAAGTAAACATCCCCATTCAGCCATTCTTCGATCGCAATAGAAGTCGGCTTAGGAAGTTTTTCGTAATGCTTGGAGATTTCAATCTGCTCCCTGTTTTCAAAAACTTCTTCCAATGTGGAATTGTGCACGGCAAATTCGTCAAGCTTGTTGTGAAGTTCCGTACGGATTTCAGCGTTGATCTGCTCTGCTCTTTTTCCCATGATAACAATCGCTTCGTAGATTGAGCCTACTTTGTCTTCAATCTTATCTTTATCGTACGTAATCGTATTTACTTCTGCTTTTGTATCTTTTACACTCATTTTGAGACTATTATTTTTTATTTAAGTTCGCAAATTTACGAATTATCTTTGAATTTTGAAAGTGGCTGCCGGCGGAGGCGTATTTATCGCGGCACTGTCTCTCTGGATCTGCATCGCTTTCTTTTCTGCATCCACCTGGTCTTTCGCCTGCTGCTCGGTTTTTGCCTTCTCTGCATTCTGCGCTTCCAGTCTTTTCTGCTTCTCCGTTAAAGCAGCAATTCTTGCTTCCGTCTGTTTTTTAACCACGACGAAATCTTTCTTTTCTTTTTCCAGCTTTCCTCTGAGGTCCAAAGCGGTTTTGGCCACTTCAGTATTCGGCATTTCTTTTTCTACCTGTCTTGTGAATGCCAATGCGCTTTCGATACGCTCGTCTTTAAGATCATAAACCGATTTGGTAGCCAGTTCGTAACGGGATTTTACGATATAATCATAAATCTGCGGACGAAGCTTGGTGCTTGGAAAATCTTCCAGCACATTTTCAAACGTTACGTTGGCAGCTTTATACTCGCCCATTTTGTAATACTGCCTTGCATTTTCATAAGCTTTGAATTCCAGCTTATAAGACAGTTCATCAATCAGGGTGTTGATATTTTTGGATCTCTCCGAAGTCGGATAATTGTTCAGGAAGTCCTGAAGCTCATTGATCGCCGTTTGGGTAGTGGACTGGTCCAGGTTGTAATCCATCGATCCTTCATAGTAACATAAGGCCGACATATAGGCTGCTTCTTCTTTACGGCTGTCCTGAGGGAAGCTGATCGCGAAATTTTTAAACTGGTTTCCCGCTAATCTGTAATTTTTATCGTAGTAGTTCGCGTAAGCAGAGTTGAAAACCACATTGGGTGCGTCATCGGTTCCGGCAACCAGGTTCGGAAGCCTGTCGTAAAGTGCCAAAGCATTTTTCCACTTCTTTTTAGCAAAGTTTTCGTTGGCCGTCTTTAAGATAAGATTCTTATCCGCACTTCTCATTGCCCTTTCCTGCTTACTTACACAAGACGCCACTACTGCTACAGTAAAAATACCTAAAATATATTTTTTCATATAAAAAATTCAACAGTTTTCGGATCACAGCCGATTTACTAATTTGCAAAAATATAACTTTTTTGCCAATAGATTTTTTTTTATGATTATTTAACGTAAATTTAGTCGGCAGCGTATCCCAAAATGGCAAAAACACTCATTAAAAGATTCATCCTTACCTTTTTCTCCGCTTCTTTCGCATAGGTTTCATCATTTTTATTGGGAACATAGAGTTCATAAAAATTGCGGTTGCGGATGACAAATAAAGTAGAGCCGATAATGGTGGTAAGCACATCTTCCGGTTTCGGAGTAAAGGTAAATACGCCGGAAGCCACTCCTTTTTTGATGACTTCATCAAGCTTTTTCACGAACAGCTGGTAGAAATCCATCAGCTCATCCTTTACACTGTCCGTATGGCGGAGCTCCTGGGTAACGAAACCATGGAAGTAATTGTATTTAAACAGCTGGCCGACGATATATTTGATCATTTCCTTCATCTGCATCTCGGGTTTTCCGTCTTTAATGGTATCGGCAAACCCGGAAAAGTTTTCCCTGGTTTTCAGCACCCGGTACTGGTAAAGGTAAGACATCATTTTTTCTTTGGACCCGAAGTAATAGGAGATCATTGCGACGTTAATATTCGCCTTGGAACAGATATCCCTTACCGATGTGCCTTCATAGCCTTTCTTTGCAATCAGCTCTTCGGCAATGTCTAAAATATGGATTTGTTTTTCTGTAAATTTTTTCTTCATGAATGTACTTTGAGTAAAGTTAAGAAATTTTTAACAGATTTATAAACGTTCGTTTAAGGAATTGACGTTAAATCTAAATTAATCGTATTTTTGAATATGGATTTTTTTGATTTTCATCATCATAAAATAAATCAGACCAACGGAATCTACAATCTCGACCGGAATGGCATTCCGCCGGATTTTCCGTATTCGATCGGTATCCATCCTAAAGATATAGAAGCTGATGATATCCACCGCCAACTCGGATGGCTCCGCTCCCATATTACGGAAAACTGTTTTGCAATCGGAGAATGCGGACTGGACTCATTTGCCGAAACAGATCAGAAAATCCAGGAAGAGGTTTTCCTGAAGCAGATTACACTGGCCAATGAAATTAAAAAGCCGCTTATCATCCACTGTGTGAGGAAATTTTATGAAGTGATTTCCTTTAAAAAATATGCTGAACAGCCCATGGTGATCCACGGTTTTAATAAAAAAGAAAGCATTGCGAGAGACCTGCTGAAAAATAATTTTTATCTGAGTTTTGGAAAAGCGGTTTTGTATAATTTATCTTTGCAAAATACTTTGAAAATTACTCCTTTAGACAAAATCTTTCTGGAAACCGACAATGACGATTTCAGCATCGAAGAATTGTACGGAAAAGCAGCGGAACTGAAGGGAATGACATTAGAAAGTTTAAACAAACAAATTACCGAAAATTTAGAGACGATAAAAAATGGATAAATACTGGTTGGAGAGAACGGAACTTCTTATCAAGGAAAAAGGTTTGGAAAAGTTGAATAAAGCAACCGTTCTGGTAGTAGGCTTAGGAGGCGTCGGATCTTTCGCTGCAGAGTTCCTTGCCAGGGCAGGAGTCGGAACCATGACGATCGTCGACGGCGACACCGTAGACATCACCAATATCAACAGACAGCTGCCGGCCCTCCATTCTACCGTAGGAAAGCATAAAGTAGAAGTGGTAGCGGAAAGGCTCCTGGACATCAACCCCCAGCTTAACCTCACAAAAATTAACGAGTTCCTGAATCCGGAAAGAATGGATGAAGTCCTGGATTCCGCAAAATTCGATTATGTACTGGATTGTATCGACAGTGTAACCCCGAAACTTTGCCTGATTATTGCCGCAAAGAGAAGAAGGATAAAGATCGTAAGCTCTATGGGCGCGGGCGGAAAAACGGACCCGAGCAAAGTGATGGTACGCGACATCAGCAAAACTGCGGACTGCCACCTGGCAAGACAGGTCCGAAAAAGGCTGAAGAAAGAAAAAATCGACAAGGGCGTTCGCTGTGTATTTTCCGGTGAAATCCAAAACGAGGAAAGCCTGAAAATGACGGACGGAACCAATTACAAACGTTCTTTTTACGGAACCATCAGCTATATGCCGGCCATCTTCGGATTGTATGCTGCGTCGGAAGTGATTAATTATCTGATGAAAAAGGATTAATTTGATATTAAATAGCTTCGGCGGGTTCAGCAGGTCATCACCGTAATGTTATGCCGGGCCGGGCCGAAGCTTGGCTATAAATAAAAATTATCCCTTATCTTTACCCCCTACATGACAAACTTCAAATATCCCAAAGCCGAAAAGCTGAAAAAAAATACCGAAATCTCTTTGCTTTTTGAAAAGGGCAAATGGAGGACGAACGGGAATTTGAGAATCATCATCCTGAAAAACAAACCGGCAGTTCCCGTTGAAAGCACAAAGTTTGCAGTTTCGGTTTCCAAAAAATATTTCAAAAAAGCGGTTCACAGAAACCGCATCAAAAGACTGCTTCGTGAATGCTACCGCCTGAATAAGGATCTTTTCAAAGAAGCTTTCGGAGAGAAAACGGTAGCGATGCTTTTTTGGGTTTCGCCGGAACTGCCCGAAAAATTCCAGGATGT
>JAKOOG010000026.1 GCA_022701545.1 Weeksellaceae bacterium
TTAAAGCAACGAATTCATTATTTACGGATTATTTGTAATCAAAAGATAATTAAAACTCTATCTTGGGAAATATTTTAATTGTGGTATCATTTGATTTATATATTTGTTAGACAAGAATTAAAACTAGGTATTATGTTAAAAAATCTCAAGAAATTACATCGTGAAGATTAAAAGAAATTATAGGCGGAAAGGAGATCTGTGATATCGGTCCCGAAGGATGTCCATGCAAAATTCCGGCTGGCCATCCTTGTCTGGGTGGTCCCGGCGGCCCTGGAGATCCCGGAAATCCCATAAGCTACTGCCCGGACAGTCAGGCTTATATCCCTTGTGACCAGACCTGTCCTAACGGAACACAGCCACTCTGCGCATAATCAATGAAAGCCTTCAACTCAGTTGAAGGCTTTCTTATTTAAAATATTCTTAAAAGCATTAGAGATTCCTAAGCAAAGAAAATTGACTATTTATTTACTCTAATCCATTTCTTTCAGGGTAATATTCTTCGAGATCTTATAGCTTTTCTTTTTCCGGTCCGGTTTTTCTTCTTCTCCTAAGAGTTTGCCCCAGGGCTGCAGGCCTTCTACCCTTTCAAAAATAATTTTAATGATAGCGATCGCCGGAATACAAAGGAACATTCCTGCAATTCCCCAGAGGTGTTCACCGATGATGATTCCGATGAAAGAAAATAGAGCGTTTATTTTTACTTTGGAACCCACTACAAAAGGAAGGACAATATTTCCGTCGATGATGTGTACCCCAATATATCCCAAAGCTACATAGATGCAGGTAGAAGGGGTAGCCGTTGCAAAGGCGATAAAGCAGGAAATGATAAGGCTGATGCAGATTCCGAGATAAGGAATCACATTGAGCAATCCTGATAAAACCCCCAGAAGGATTGCATATTTTACGCCCAGTACAGTTAAAACGATTGAAGTTAGCGTTGAAACAATCAGCACCTGAAGACAAAGCCCGATGATATATTTCTTGGTCATGATCCGTACTTCACTTACTATTTCAAGGACACTGGCTTTGTGCTTTTCGCTGAAGACGTTTATAATAAAAGTATTCAAGACCCTGCGGTAATTCAATATAAAAATGAAAAACAGGAGAAAAAATACCACGAAGCCCAGCCCGGTAGAAAATATTCCGAATGTGAATCCTAAGATCACGCCGGTTGAAGAAAGCAGTTTGCTAAGTCCCTGATCAATATAAGTCAGCTGCTGATCGATCTTTACATGAAATGTTTTGGAAACCCAATGCTGAAGATCGGTTGCCACCGAATTGAACTGGTTTTTCAGATGGGGAATATCTTTGCTGAAATCGGAGAGCTGTGATCCGAAGAAGTAAATCAGTCCTGTTAAAACCGCCAGCATAATCATCAAAGAGGCAATTGTGGATAAGGACCTTTTAAATTTAAGTCTTCTTTCCAGGAAAGTGGCAATCGGCAGGAACAGCATGGCCATCAAAAATGCCAGGAAAAACGGGGCCAGGATACTTTCTCCTAAAGCGAGAAGATAGCCCACGCCAATAATGCTGATAATAACAAGCGTAAGTTTTATAAGAAAAGGGAGGCGAAATGCATTCATGATTTTAATTTGTTTATAAAAATAATAAAAGCCTGTGAACGAAAGCTTATATAATTTGATCTGAATTCTTTTGATGGCACTAGAAAATTCTGTGCCACAGCTTGATACCACAAAATATTTACCATCATACCATAACTTCATAAAAAAAAGAAACACGTCTCAGATCTTTTTGAGACGTGTTTCGATGTTGGGTATGATGGGTGAAATTACTTTTCGATAGCAATATCAATAACCTCTTCCATTCTGCTGACATAGTGAACGCTGAGGTTTTTCAGGTAATCTTTTTTAATTTCTTCTACATCTTTTCTGTTGGCTTCACATAAAATAACGTCTTTAATTCCGGCTCTTGTGGCTGCCAGAAGTTTTTCTTTAATTCCGCCTACAGGAAGCACTTTCCCCCTTAGTGTAATCTCTCCTGTCATCGCTAGATGAGGCTTTACTTTTTTGTTTTTATAAGAAGAGACCATTGAAGTCAGCATCGCGATTCCCGCAGAAGGCCCGTCTTTCGGGGTCGCACCTTCCGGAACGTGAACGTGGATGTTTTTCTTTTCGATATCGTCCTGAGAAATTCCCAGTTCATCGTGCTTAGCTTTAATATATTCCAAGGCAATGGTTGCCGATTCCTTCATGACGGTTCCCAGATTACCGGTCATGGTAAGGTTACCTTTTCCGTTGCTGAGAATGCTTTCAATGAATAAAATGTCGCCACCCACGCTGGTCCAGGCAAGTCCGGTCACTACACCCGGCACCCCGGTAATTTCAGATAAGCTTTTCGGTCTGGGTACCCCTAAAATCTCATCAACTTTTTCAACAGAGATCTTGGGATCATAATCTTTTACCAAAGCAGTCTGCAGGGCTACCCAACGGGCGATTCCTGCAATTCTTTTTTCCAATGCACGGACGCCGCTTTCCGAAGTATGGGCTTCAATGATATGTTTCAATTCGTCATATCCAAGCTTAAACGACTTTGCGGTAAGTCCGTTTTCCTCCTGCTGTTTTTTAACCAAATGCCTTTTTGCAATCTCAATTTTTTCTTCCAGTGTATAGCCGGCAATCTGAATGATCTCTGTCCTGTCCAAAAGCGGTGTCTGGATGGTAGATAAAGAGTTTGCCGTGGCAATAAACATAACTTTGGAAAGGTCGTAGCCCATTTCCAGGAAGTTGTCGTAGAATGATTTATTTTGTTCAGGGTCCAGAACCTCCAGCAGTGCGGAACTCGGATCACCATGCAGGCCCTGTGCGATTTTATCGATCTCATCCAATACGATAACGGGATTTGAAGTGCCCGATTTTTTAATGGATTGAAGGATTCTTCCGGCCATTGCACCGATGTAGGTTTTTCTGTGTCCGCGGATCTCGCTTTCGTCGTGAAGTCCACCCAGGGAAAGCCTTACGTACTTTCTTCCCAAAGCATCCGCAATCGATTTGCCTAAAGAAGTTTTACCAACTCCCGGAGGCCCGACGAGCAGGAGAATAGGGGATTTCATGTTGTTTTTAAGTTTTAAAACCGCCATGTGCTCCAATATTCTCTTTTTAATATCTTCCAGTCCGAAGTGGGCTTTGTCTAAAATTTTCTCTGCTTTGGCAATATCAAAAACATCTTTGGTATAGGTTTCCCACGGAAGATCGGTAAAGAAATCCAGGTAATTCCGTTGAACGTTATAGTCTGGCGAATTCGGGTTCTGGCGTTGCAGCCTGTTGATTTCCTTCTGGAAATGTTCCTCCACCTCGTCGCTCCATTTTTTTTCTTTTGCCTTTTTGATAAGATCTTCCACATCTCCCTCAGTTCCGCCGCCCAGTTCTTCCTGGATGGTACGGATCTGCTGGTTCAGGAAATACTCCCGCTGCTGTTTATCGAGATCTTTCGATGTTTTCTGATGGATCTGGTTTCTGAGTTCCAGTTTCCTGAAATCTTCATGCATCATTTCATAGCACTTGTTGGCCCTTTCCATCAGGTTTTTTTCTTCCAGCAGCTTCTGCTTGTCGGAGGAGGGGAAATTGGCATTGGTACAGATGAAATTCAGCAGGTCATCGTTATTGTTGATGTTTTTTATGGCGAAATTAGCCGCATTCGGAATATTAGGATCAAGCTCAATAATTTTCAAGGCAAGATCCTTTACATTTTCCAGCAATGCTTCGTATTCTTCTTTATTTTTGGGCTTTGAATCTTTCAGCTTTGAAATTTCAGCTTTAAAGTACGGCTGGGTCTCTACGATTTTTTTTATCTTGAATCTGTAGAACCCTTTTGTAATTGCCGTAATATTCCCTTCCGGAAGCCTGATGATTTTAATGATTTTCGCCAAAGTGCCTACCTGGAAAATGTCCTTTTCAGCAGGCTGCTCCAGCTCAGAGTTTTTCTGGCTGATGATTCCGATTAAATCATCGTTTTTCTGAGCTTCCTCAAGCAATTGGATGGAGGTCTTTCTTCCTGCTGTAATGGGAATTACAACATTCGGGAACATCACCATATTTCTTACGGGAAGGATCGGGAATATCTTTTGCTCGGAATTTTTTTCCGTTTCCGCTAAATCATCAAGGCTGATTTCCTGGGCTACAATATCAAATCCGTCGCTTATCATTTCTTCTAAACTAATATCTTCAAACTCTGTCATAGTAAATCGAATGACAAATTGTCATTTTCGTTTTAATTCGTTAACGTAAAACTCTACAATATGTTTTGAAAAGGGATTACATATTGCGTGAGCTTATAAGGCACAAGACTTATGCCATTTGTTTTTTACTAAAAAATATGGTCATAATTTCCTTTTTTTATAAAAATTAAATTTTAAAAATTAAAATAAAGGACTTGTATTTCCGTAATTTCTTAAAAATGTGTATTTTCGCAAACTGATAAAAAACTATAATATATATAATGGCAATTTTAGGACAAATTAGGAGTAGACCTTGGCTTTTGATGGGTGTAATTGCACTGGCGCTTTTGGCGTTCCTTGTAAACCCAGACAGCATTGATAAGGTTTTTGGTAAAAATCCTGATGTTTTAGGAAAAGTGAATGGTGAGAAAATTACCCGTGAAGAGTTTAACGATCAGCTTTTCGTGCTACAACAACAGGCTGAACAGCAGGGTCAACCGAAAGCAGGTCTTGAAGAGCAGGCGTGGCAATTGCTGGTGCAATCGAAGCTGATTAAGCAGCAATTCGAGAAAATGGGCTTCGAGATGACCGAAGACTATTTCTGGAGCCAGCTGCAATACGATCAGATGTTTGCTCAGCAGAAGCAGTTTTTCGATGAGAAAGGCAATTTCAAAACCCAGGAGCTTAAAAAACAGATCGAAGAGATGAAGGCTGCTTCACCGGAAGGATACAACCAGTGGCTGAAAACCAGAAAATCCGTTGAGTACCGATTGATGGCAAGACAGGTTTTTGCCAATGTTTCTACAGGAATAACGACCGGTAAAAAAGAAGCTGAAGAACTGATGAGAGAAAGAGATCAGTTGGCAGACATCGATTTCGTAAAGATCGATTATGCAACCTACCTTCAGAAAAACAACATCAAAGTAACTACTGAAGATCTGGCTAATTATATCAATCAGCATCCGGTGATGTTCAAAGCCGAAGAAAGCAGAAACATCGGGATCGTATATTTCCCTTCTCAGCCGAGTTCAGCTGATGATGCAGCGGCTCAGAAAGAGATCAACAAGCTGTTTTCAGTGGGAACAGATGCAAGTGGAGGTTCTGAGAATTTCCAGAATACCAAGAACGACTCCATGTTCGTGATGGCGAATTCGGATATGCCGTACAATCCTCAGTATGTAAAACCGAATCAATTGCCGCAGGCGATCCAGGCGCAACTTTCGACAGCAGCGATCGGTCAGACTTTCGGTCCTTATAAAGAGCAGAACTTCTATGTTGTATCTAAGCTTTTGGATAAAAAGACTTCAGATTCTACCTTATCAAGACATATCCTTATTGCTTTCAAAGGAAGCCCTGCAGGAGAAGGAGTAACAAGATCCAAAGAACAGGCTAAGAAATTGGCGGATTCTATCGGAGCGGTTGTAAAAGCGAATCCGGCTAAATTTACGGAATTCCTTAAGTTGTCTAACGATCCAAGTTCAGCAGCACAGGGCGGAAGCCTGGGATGGACAACCCCAGAAACCCCTTTCGTGCCGGAATTCTTAAAATATCTGGCCGAAAATCCTAAAGGCGCAACAGGAGTGGTGGAAACCCAGTTCGGTTACCATATCATCAATATCGAAGATAAAAAGCCGGGGGCTATGGCTTATAAAGTGGCCAACCTTGTAAAAGCGGTGAAGCCTTCTGATGCTACAGAAGCGGAAGTAAACAAAAAGGCAAGCCGATTCGTTCAGCAGGTTCAGGGCAAATCATTCAATGATTTCGTGAATATTGCTAAAAAAGCAAATTACCAGTTCTCCAATCCGAAGCAGGCCAAGAGATTTGACGGTCAGCTGCAAGGATTAGGAACAGAAAAAGATGCGGATATCCTGGCATGGGCATTCGATAAGAAAAGAGAGAAAGGCGATACTGAATTATTTACAGTAGACGGTACAGGAGATAAAATCGTTGTTTACCTGAACGGTAAACAGGAAAAAGGAACCGCAGATCCTGAATCGGTGAGAGACCAGATCGAAGTTGTTGTGAAAAACAAACTGGCTGCAAAAAAGATCATAGAAAAATTGGGTAAACCGGGAAATCTTGATCAGGTGGCAAAACAGTTCGGAGCGACAAAACAAGCGGCACAGGTTAACCTGTTGAATCCATCCGTAGCAGGTTCCATGGAACCAAAAGTAGCGGGTGCGGCATTCGGGGTGAAGAAAGGACAGCTTTCGAATCCGGTTGAAGGCGGAACAGGAGTTTACGTTTTGGTGAAGAAAAACGAAACGACCAACAAGCAGCCCGGAGACCTTAAGCAGTTTACAGAATCTGTTACCCAGAGAAACGGCGGGATGTTCGGACAGGCTTGGTTAAAGAGCTTACAGGACAACGCGAAGATCGATGATTACCGAATCGAAATCTGGAACAAATCGGGTTCTCAGCAACAATAGAAAAATAATTTTCAGATAGTTGAAAAGCGGCAAAGTTTTTGCCGCTTTTTTTTGTGTGTAACGCAGGGCAATAGAGAAAAACATTAATTTAAATGTAGTATATTTGCTCATTAGAAAAAAATTTAGCAAGTGAAGTTCAGTAAAGAATTAAAAGCTGGTGTGATCGCACTATTGGCCATTGTTGGCTTTGTGGTGCTTTTTCAATTTATGAAAGGCAGAAGCCTTTTTACTACCGATAATATATTTTACGCAAAATATGATAACGTAGAGGGATTAGCCCAGTCGTCGCCTGTTTCCATCAATGGTTTGAAGGTAGGGCAGGTCGATAAAATTATTCCCCATTCGTCCAAAGAAGGAAAAATCGATTTTCTTGTAAAAATTACCGTGGATAATAATTTTGAGTTCTCAAAAAATTCAACGTTAGAGATTTTTGAGCCCAGCCTGATGGGTGGAAAAGAAATGAGAATTAACCTGATGTACGGAGGCCCAACGGCGAAAGACGGCGATACCTTAAGAGGTGCTTTTAAATTGGGAACCCTTGGAAGTCTTTCTTCTCAGGTAGGTCCGGTAAAAGATCAGCTGCAGACCGTTCTTCATCGGGTAGATTCACTAATGACCAATGCAAATCAGTTGGTAGATTCCCAAAACAGGCAGGAAATTAAATTGTTGCTGGCCAATCTTAACAAGACTGTTGGTGCCTTGCAGACTACTGCAGCGAGCGTAAATTCTTTGGTAGGACATAACGATCCCAAACTCCAGAAAGTACTGGATGATGCCAGCCTTACGATGCAGAGCGGTAAAGTGACCTTGGATAAATACGGAAATTTAGCGGAAAGCATTGATACCAAAAAACTGAATGCCACCATAGCCAACTTTGATGAAACAGTAGGCCAGCTGAACAAAGTGGTTTCAGGAATCGACAGGGGCGAAGGGAGCTTAGGGAAAATCATGAAAGACGATCAGCTGTACAACAACCTTAATGCAGCTTCCAATAATCTTAATTCTTTGATTGAAGACCTGAAAGCGCATCCTAAGAAATACGTTAATTTCTCCGTATTCGGAAAGAACAGTAAAGACTAATACCGACATGCAGTATATCCCTCATATTATTTTTTTTATTTTATTGGTAGCCGGTTTCGGACTGTTTGCCAAAAGTCTGCTGAAGATTTACAGAAATATCAGGTTAGGAAGGGAGATTAACCGCAGCGACAGAAAAGGCGAACGTTGGGAAACCATGGCAAGGGTGGCAATGGGGCAGAGCAAAATGACAAAACGTCCGGTCGCCGGGGTTCTGCACCTTTTTGTTTACGTAGGCTTTATCATTATTAATATTGAACTTCTGGAAATTGTGGTGGACGGAATTTTCGGAACCCACAGGTTTTTATCCACCATTATCGGAAACAGCGTTTACAGTTTCTTTACAGCAACCCTGGAAATCTTAGCCTTATTGGTTGTTATCGGAGTAGTAGCATTTTTTATCCGAAGAAATTTCTATGGGGTAAAGAGACTGACGATGAAAGAGCTTCTGGGCTGGCCGAAAGAAGATGCCAACTGGATTCTTATTATTGAATTTGCCCTGATGATGGCATTCTTTATGATGAATGCTTCAGATTCTATTTTACAGACCAGAGGTTACGACCATTTTGCGCAAGTCGGATCATTCCCGATCAGTAATATTTCCTTTGTTCCGTTTCTGGAGATTTTCAGTTTCGACAGCGGATTTCTTTATGGGATTGAAAGGGGAGCGTGGTGGTTCCATTTCGTGGGAATCCTTTTCTTCATGAATTACCTTTATTACTCAAAACACTTACATATTATCCTGGCTTTTCCAAGTACTTGGTATGCCAACCTGGAAAAGAAGGGAAAATTCAATAATCTTGAGTCGGTGACCAAGGAAATTAAACTGATGATGGATCCGAATGCAGATCCTTATGCTGCTCCGGCGGCAGGAGAAGCCGAAGCACCGTCAAAGTTCGGAGCTGAAGATGTTTTCGATCTAAATCAGGTTCAATTATTAAATGCGTACTCGTGTACCGAATGCGGCCGCTGTACAGCGGTTTGCCCGGCCAATATCACCGGTAAAAAACTTTCTCCGAGACTCATCCTGATGAAGACAAGAGACCGTCTGGAAGAAGTAGGAAAGAATATCGATAAGAACGGCAAATTTGAGGATGACGGCAAAAAATTGCTGCATGATTACATTACAAAAGAGGAACTTTGGGCCTGTACAACCTGCAATGCATGTACGGAAGCCTGCCCGGTACTGCTGGATCCTTTATCTATCATTAACGATATGAGAAGATTCCTTGTGATGGAACAGTCGGCGGCACCGCAGGAACTCAATCTGATGATGGCGAATATCGAAAACAATGCTGCTCCGTGGCAGTACAACCAGGCCGACCGTCTCAACTGGGCAAAAGACTAATTAATCAATTACGCGATTTGAAAATTTGAAAATTGATCGTACATTTTCAAATTTCCAAATTCTCACATTTTCAAATTGACAAAAATGGATTTCAACATAAAAACAATGGCAGAATACGCTGCCGAAGGGAAATCACCGGAAGTTCTGTTCTGGGTGGGCTGCGCAGGAAGTTTTGACGACCGTGCCAAAAAAATTACGAAAGCATTCTGTAAAATATTAAATAAAATAGGCGTTGAATTTGCGGTTCTGGGACAGGAAGAAAGCTGTACCGGAGATCCTGCCAAGCGTGCGGGAAACGAATTTGTTTTCCAGATGATGGCTTTAACGAATATTGAAGTGCTGAATGCATACGAAGTTAAGAAAATCGTCACCGCCTGTCCGCATTGTTTCAATACCCTGAAAAATGAATATCCAGGTCTGGGAGGAAATTACGAAGTAATCCACCATACCCAGTTTCTTAGAAATCTGATGGAAGAAGGCCGTTTAAAAATTGAAGGCGGAGCTTTCAGAGGGAAGAAAATCACTTTCCATGACCCTTGTTATCTTGGACGTGCCAACGGTGAATACGAAGCACCGAGAATGTTGCTTGAAAAGCTGGATGCCGAACTGGTTGAGATGAAGCGTTGCAAAACCAATGGCCTTTGCTGCGGTGCAGGTGGGGCACAGATGTTTAAAGAGCCGGAAAAAGGAAAGAAAGACATCAACATCGAGAGAACCGAAGAAGCGTTGTCTACAAAACCTAAAGTTATTGCGACGGGCTGCCCGTTCTGCAATACGATGATGACGGATGGGGTGAAGCATTTCAATAAAAATCAGGAAGTCGAGGTAAAAGATATCGTTGAGCTTCTGGCGGAAGCAGAAGACTTGTAATTTTTTTGCACAGTGAGACCAATCGATACTTCCATGAAAAGCAAATGGAAAATTTCCTTCTTTTTCATTGCAATCATCATGGCAGGTTTTAGCTTCTGGAATTATACAAACAGGGTTTACGATTGGGATATGCCGGGCTACATCGGCTGTCTTTTTACACTAAAATTTCCGGACGCTCCGGATAAAGTCCGAAAACTGACCTATTCTGATATCCAGGAAAAGGCTTCCGCTAATGAGTTTAAAGACATTACCGGAACATTAAAAATTCAGGATAAGGCACGGCAGGCGTTTGCATTTAATACACAAGCTTTTACGGAGCAGCTGCCTTACTTTAAAATTAAGGCAGGCTATAATTTTGCCGTTTTATTGCTGTACGAATCAGGATTTTCATCGCCGGATGCCGTCACATTTCTTAACCTGTTTTCTTATTTCATTTCAGGAATCCTTACTTTTTTTATCCTGAAAATCATTTTCCCTGAAAACTATCTTTTAGCATCTTCTTTAGCCATCGGAATCATGCTTCTGCCTCCGATTACATATATGTCCAGGGTATCAACGCCGGATCTCTTTACTCTGCAGTTCCTGCTGGTTTTTATGATCGGCTTTTTAAGAAATTGGAATCAATGGGTGATGTTTGCGGTTCTCTTTATCATAACATTCACAAGACCCGATTATCTGCCCCTAACCTTAAGCTATCTTGCATTGGTGGGAGCATACGGATATTTTAAACACAAAAAACTGGATTTTAGGCTTGCTGTACAGGGCGTCATTCTTCTGGTTTTATATTTCATGATGGTTAAAACTTCCGGTTATCCCGGATGGAAGCATCTGTTTTATGATTCTTTTATTTACAGGCGGCCGCTTATTTCGGGTTCACCACCTGATTTTACAGTCAATGATTATCTGAATATTATTTATACAAAGATTATCTACTTCAAGAGGGTAACCTTAATTTCATTCGGGCTTATCGGGTTGATATTTTACTATTCGAAAGACCAGTGGATCAGGGCTTTTTCAGTTCTTGTCCTGGTAAATATCTATATTAAATTTTTCATTTTTCCGCATTCAGCGGGGTTAAGGTTTTTCTTTGGATACATTATGCTGCTGTTACTCATCTGCTTAACGGTAATAAGCAGGAAATATAATGGTTTCAGACTCGGGAAAATTGCGTAATTTTGAACTTTAAATAGATTAGCAATGAAGATTGAAGAATCCAATATAGTAGAAGCGAACGATTACCGGGTGATTATATATCCGGCGTCAAGGCCTCTTGAGACCAGAGAAGCCAAACAGATAACAGAAAAGCTGTTTGATTTTTTGGCAACCTGGGCCGCACACGGGAAACCGCTTTCCTCGTCTTTTAAAATCGAGAAAAATCAGTTTATCATCATCTGTGTGGATGAGGAAAAAGAAATGGCATCAGGATGCAGCATTGATGCCCTTGGGAAAGTCATGAGGGAGATTGATGAAGAATACCGGCTTGGCCTTTTCGACCGAATGAAGGCAAGCTTTGTGGAAAACGGAGAAGTAAAAACACTGAAACTTAACGATTTTAAATCAAAAGTAAGAAACGGGGAGATCTCTCAGGACATAGAGGTGTTTGACTTTTCAAAAAATACCTATCTGGAATTTTTGGGTAATTTCCTGCTGCCTTTCGAAAGAAGCTGGGCGGCCGGGATCAAATAGAGCGAATTATTGTAAACATCAATACAAAAAGTGGAGCATTTCCACTTTTTTTGGTTTCAGTATATTTGCAGAAATTTCTTTAAACGATTTTAAACACGGATGCCCAACATACTTTTTTTAACGACCGCCCACCGGCATGATGATGACAGGATCTTCTATCACCAGGCGAAAGCATTGAAAAATGAAGGGCATAAAGTTAAAATCTGCAGCCTTTCGTCAGAATTCCAGGGAACCAATGAAGGAATCGAAATCGAATCCTATCAAGTGATTGAAAAAGGCACGGAAGAGAAAATAAAAGTTTTTGAAAAAGCAATTGAGCGCTTTGATCCGGATTGTATCATCTGTTCGGAACCATTGGCCGTAATGGCTGCCGGAAAGTTTAAAAAGCAGAAAAAAGTCAGTGTCGTTTACGATATCACCGAGTGGTACCCTTCGATGAGAATGATCGAACCCTTTTCTTTTCCGCTAAACATTTTTCATGCTTTTAAGTTTTTCCTGATCCAGCTATATGCCGGTTTTATCAGCACCCATTATATTTTCGGGGAGGAGACGAAAAAGTTTCCGCTCGCGTATTTTTTCCCGTTTAAAAAGAATATGATCCTGCCTTACTATCCGGATGAAGCCTATATTTACCCAAACATTAAAAACCCGGAAGAAAATACGATTACCCTTTGCTACACCGGACAGTTTTCCGAAGAAAAAGGGATCGGTAATTTTTTTGCAGCGGCAGACTGTTTACGAAAAAAGAAACCTGGTCTGAGACTCCGTATCTTACTGATCGGAGGATCCAGGAAAGAAAAAGATGAACGGTATTTTGCAGAACAGCTGGAAAAATACCGTTTTGAAAAGATAACCATCGGAAAATCTGCTTCTTTTGAAAAATTTACGGAAGCCTATTCGGAAGCCGATGTCTGTTTTGATCTGAGAGCAATGAATTATGAAAACCATCATTGTTTACCGATTAAATTATTCTACTACGCTGCTTCCGGAAAGCCTGTGATCTATACCGATCTGAAGGCCATCAGACAACATGTCGATGTTTCTGAATTTGGGTTTCTCGTAAACCCCGAAGATCCGGAAACCATTGCAGAACATCTGGTGAAATATCTTGAAGACCCTGAATTCTATTTAGGACAGGCCAGAAATGCCAGGGCTGCGTATGAAAAAAAGTACAATTGGTCAGCCATCAAAGAGTCATTTGTGAGTTTTATCCATGATGCAGTGCAAAGATGAAGCAGGGGACTATTCTTAAAACTTTTGTTTCGCGGTTTTTAATCCTGATCTTAAATTTCGGACTGGTTATTTACACGACCAACCAATGGGGAAGCGAAGGAAAAGGAATTATTTCCATTATGGTGGCCAATCTTACGGTGATCAGCTTTTTTGCCAATGTTTTTACGGGGAGCAGCATGAGTTATTTTGCCAAAAAAATTAATGCGGAGGAAATTTTACCGTTTGCTTATCTCTGGGCAATTTTCGTCGGAGTTGCCGTCTCCGTAATTTTTAGTTTTAATCAGGCTTCGGAATATTCAAATTACCTCACTATCCTTTCTGTTTTATCGGCTTTGTTGGCTGCCAATGTCAATTTATTTGTCGGTCAGCAGAACATCAGAATGTTTAATCTGTATACGGTTTTGCAGCAGGTAGTCCATATTGTATTTATTATCGTCATTGTTTACCTGATCCGTATCACTTCTGTTGAATCTTATTTTATTGCCCAGATTATTTGTTTTGGGCTTTTATTTCTGGTAAGTACCATTCAGGTACTGAGAAACTGTAACTTCAAAAGTTTATCTTTTTCGAAGGCTGTCGGTTATAAACTTTTTGATTACGGATGGAAAACGCAGGTAAGCTCTTTTCTCCAGTTTTTAAATTACCGGTTGTCTTTTTATTTTCTGGAATTTTTTAAAGGAATTGGCAGCGTCGGGATTTTTTCGGTCGGGATTGCCTTCTCTGAAGCCGTGTGGACGGTGAGCCGCAGCCTATCCGTTGTTTTGTACGCCGATGTGGTGAACAATAAAAGTTCCGGTGAGGCCATTGAAAAGACGAAGGTTTCCCTAAAAATGAGCTTTTTAATTACCTTATTGTTTATTACCATGATGCTGATTATTCCGGCTCAGGTGTATGCTGCGATTTTCGGAAAAGATTTCAGCCATACCAAAGAAATTGTGCTTTTGCTATCGCCGGGAATTTTAGCCATTGCCGTAAGCAATATCATCGGTTATTATTTTGCAGGAATCAATAAACTCAGGATCTTAAACGTGAAATCACTGGTAGGATTGGTTTTTACGGTTATTTCTTCCTTCTACGTTATTCCTAGATGGGGAATTACCGGAGCTTGTATAGTGACTTCGGTTTCGTATTGCCTGTCTTCCGCACTTTTATTCTGGCAGTTTTATAAGATCACGGAATTCAAGCCCCGGGATTATATTCTCTCGAAAGCTGAAATTAATTTACTTTTAAATAAAGCCTTAAAGAAAAATAGGAGGACGGAATAAAAATAAGTTTTTATCTTTGTTGGAAATGAGGAATATTATTTTTGGAATCCTGGTCGTATTTTTAGCTGTCCTGAGCTGCAGGACAGGAGATGATGATCTGCAGCAGATCGATCAGATTTTAAATATTTACATGAAGAACGGTGCCGGGCGCGATCTGCTTCATCAGAAAAAGGATCAGACTTATTTTACCTATTCCATGAACGATGTAAACGGCGTTAAAGACGTGGCACCGGTCAGCAGTTCCTTACGGGCGACGGCAGATTCCACGCTTTTTATCGAATACATTGCAGGAGCCAGGAGAATTGGACTGGATACCCTTGATCCCAATAATAAAACCTATCATTCGGTTATTACCGTTTCATTGATTAAGAGGTTGAACAATACGATCCTTGATACCATCAATGACAAACTTGAAATACAGTACAAAATGACACCATCCGTTTTTGAAGTCTCGAAAGTGTATTATAATGATACCCTGAGGTTCACAAAAACACCGGGTTCATCCAACGTGGTGACCATCGTAAAATAATTTAATACCTTTGTAAAACAGTTGGCATTCGATGTTCAACATTCTAATAACTAACATCTAAATAAAATGTTACAAGTCAATTTTTTGCGCGACAACAAAGAGCGCGTTTTAGAAGGTCTTCAAAAAAGACAATTCAAGAATCTTGGGTTGGTAGATGAAGCGATCGCTACCGACGAAGAAAGGAAAAAAATTCAGTTTGAATTGGATTCCCAGCTTTCCGAAAGTAATAAAATCTCCAAAGAAATCGGGCTTTTAATGAAGGAAGGAAAAAAAGAAGAGGCTGAATCCGCAAAATCTAAAACCGCAAAATACAAAGAGTCGATCTCGGAATTGAAGTCTCAGCTGGATGTAAAGGAAAAAGAATTAATCAACATTCTCTATCAATTACCGAATATTCCGAATGAATTGGTAAAAAGCGGTGCTTCGGCGGACGACAACGAGATTATTTTCCAGTCTCATGACGTGGAAGGCCTTGGGGATGGCGCAATCCCGCACTGGGAGCTGGCGAAAAAATATAACCTGATTGATTTTGAGCTCGGTGTTAAAATTGCCGGTGCCGGTTTCCCTGTTTATCTAGGAAAAGGAGCCAGGTTGCAGCGAGCTTTGGTTCAGTATTTTCTTGATAAAAATGTTGAAAAAGGATATACTGAGGTAAATCCGCCTCACGTAATAAACGAAGCTTCCGGCTATGGAACAGGCCAGCTTCCGGATAAGGAAGGGCAGATGTACGAAATTGCCAATAATACGACTGAAGGTACCTTATTTTTAATTCCGACGGCAGAAGTTCCGGTAACAAATCTTTACCGCAATGTTTTGCTTGAAGAAAAGGATTTACCGATAAAAAATACGGCTTTCTCCCAATGTTACCGAAGGGAAGCGGGAAGCTACGGCGCCCACGTAAGAGGCCTGAACCGTCTTCACCAGTTTGAAAAAGTAGAAATCGTAAGGATCGAAAAGCCTGAGAATTCTTATGCAGTGCTGGAAGAAATGGTGGAACACATCAAAGAAATTCTGAGCGATCTGGAACTGCCTTACAGAGTTCTAAGACTTTGCGGCGGCGATACGGGCTTTGCCTCTGCCATGACCTACGATTTCGAAGTCTGGAGTGCTGCTCAGGAAATGTGGCTGGAAGTAAGTTCCGTTTCGAATTTCGAGACCTTCCAGGCGAACCGGCTAAAGTGCCGTTACAAAGCAGACGGAAAATCCCAGCTGGTTCATACCCTGAACGGTTCGGCCATGGCACTGCCGAGAATTATGGCCGCCCTGCTGGAAAACAACCAGACGGAAGAAGGCATCAAGCTTCCGAAGAAAGTTGCGGAATATGCGAGATTCGATGTGATTAATTAATTAAATTCCTTCATCAAAAGAAAGCAGATTACAGGGATGAGCCCTTCCGAATCAAAGGAATATTCTTATGAGGTTTATACCAGATGAGGATTTAATCAGCATTATTAAACTAAATAAACCACTGAAATTCCAGTGGTTTATTTAGTATTTCAAAAAATATATTTTTATTAAGATTACAAAGAATTATCTTAATGACAATTCACCTTACTATGCTCATGCGAACGGTGGTCTCCCGGCAAATGGCAGTCGCCCTGGTTATCTTTGGAAACCGTCATGGCTTCGGCTCTTGGAGAAATATAAGGAATGCCCAATTCTAAACCCCGGACGATAAAAAGTCCGCCTAAAACAATCATCACGACCGGAATGACTTTTAAGACTTTTATTCTGAAGGTTTGATTCATCAGGTTTCCGACCAAAACGACGGTGAACATGAACGGAAGGGTTCCCAATCCGAATAAAGCCATATAAGAAGCCCCCTGCCATATTCCGCCGCTTGCCAGGCTCGCCGTTAAGGCCATATAAACCATTCCGCAGGGTAAAAACCCGTTCAACAGCCCAGTGGTGAATCTTGAGCGGTAATCTGCTTTTTGCAGCAGTTTTCCGAGATTCGATTTTACTTTAAATAAAAATTTAGAAATAAAAGGAATTTTAGACGCAAAATCTTTTCCACCGAAAGAAAAAAGCGCCATGACAATCAGCAGAATGCCTACCGCAATGGTAAGGTATTTCTGAAAGCCTGCCATTTCAAATCCTTCGCCGATGATCCCAAGAATTGCTCCCAGAAGGGAATAGGTAAAAATCCTTCCGAATTGGTAGGTCAGGTTCTGAAGGTAATAATTCGTTGCCTGTTTTTTTGTTAATCCCATCGACAGCGCAATAGGCCCGCACATTCCCACACAGTGGAAGCCTGAGGCAAAACCCAATCCGATGGCCGATACAATAAGTGCTATTTCCATATCACATCATAATCCAGTCGGTAGTCAGTCTTGTCTTTGGTCCAGCTTAACCGTAAGGTATAATTTCCCATTTTTAAAACCTGGGCAGGGATGACAAAAGATCGGTTCACATCCAGCTGTACAGCTTTATGAACATCGAGATTCTGATCGTCGGTTCTGTTCAGCACGAATTTTACGGTTGTATTGGAGTTGTTGTAATCCTGTGGGAAGGTGATTTTTATCCCTGCCTTATCCTGGCTGTATACCGGTTTTTCCTGCAGTTCATCGGCTCTTTTCTTTGCATCGATGACATCCTGGTATTTCAGTTCTTCTTCATAATAATTATCCGTTACCATTTCGGAATTTTTCTGTCCGTTCGGGAAAAGAAACAGCATCGACAGAATAAATATAATAAATGCTGCTAATGCGATGAATACGCCATGTCCCCAACTAAAATTTTTCATTGCTCTCTTCTTTATTGCTTATAAAAGCCATCACGATTCAATATTAGATCGTGATGGCTTATGATGGTTAAAACTGTAATTTAAAGGGTCCTTCAAAATAAGTCTGGTAGGAATCGATCAGCTTGCCTTTCATATCGTAAACCCCGATGGTGATATTCTGTTTGGAAAGATTCATTTCACTTTCAGGGAAACTGATATTTACCGTTCCTTTGGTAATTTTATCCCTTTCTACAGGAATCTTACTGGAACCGCTGTAAATAACCTCTCCGTGCTTCGGTTCGATCACTTTAATGGTAACCAGTTTCTTATCATTTGTTTTATTTAGGAAAGTATAATTGTAGGTATTGGTAATATTTCCGTCCCTTACAAAGAAGGTGCTTCCTGCAGGCTTAATGAACTTGGCTTCCATTTCTCCTCTGTTATACAAAAGATAGCCAAGAAATGCCGTTAAAAATACAAGAATAAAGGCAAATCCTTTCATTCTTCCTGAGAACTTAAACTCGGTCTGCTTTTCAATTTCATTTTCCGTAGCATACCGGATAAGTCCTTTCGGTAAACCTACCTTTTCCATGACTTCATCACACGCATCGATACAGGCGGTACAGTTTACACATTCAAGCTGCTGTCCGTCTCTGATGTCGATCCCGGTAGGACAAACCACAACGCACTGATGACAATCGATACAATCGCCTTTTCCAGCAGCTTTCCGGTCCTCGCCCTTTCTCCATTTCGCTCTGTTTTCCCCCCTTTTGAAATCGTAGAAAACATTTACGGTATCTTTGTCAATCAATACGCCCTGTAATCTTCCGTATGGACAAACCAGCGTACATACCTGTTCTCTGAACCAGGCGAATACAAAATAGAAGGCTGCCGTAAGAAGGATCATTACGATAAAATTGGTAGGATGGGCAAATGGTCCTTCAGCTACGATTTTGATAACTTCCCGGTACCCCACAATATACATGAACATAAAATGAGTGATAATTAACGAAATCACAAGGTAGATCGTCCATTTCAAACTTCTTTTCCAGATCTTCTCAGTATTCCATTCCTGTCGGTCAAGCTTCATCTGCTTGTTCCGGTCTCCTTCAATCGCATATTCTATCTTACGGAAGATCATTTCTAGGAAAATTGTCTGAGGGCAGATCCACCCGCAGAAAATTCTACCGAAAGCAATCGTAAATACAATAATGAATATCAGAGAGGCAATAGCTCCCAAAGTAAGGATGAAAAAATCCTGAGGATAAAAAGGTTGCCCGAAAATAAAGAACTCCCTGTCGATTACATTAAATAAAATCAGCGGATTGCCATTGATTTTTATAAACGGCACCGCAAAATAAATCAATAATAAAATATAGCTTACAAGATATCTGTAGTTGGTATATTTCCCCTTAGGTTTTCTGGGATATACCCATTTCCTTTTCCCGGACTGATCCATGGTGCCTATAGAATCTCTGTAAGTTTCAGGGTCCAGAACCTGGCCCTGTCCGCCGCGTGTTTCTGTTTCTTCTATGTTTGCCATTTGCAATAGTATTTAAAAAAAGAAAAACATAATTCGTTACTATTTTTTATTCTAATAACAAATTATGTTTCTCATATGCTTAATTTTTTATTTAAAATTATTCTTTTTCCCAATGCGCTTCAGTTCCCTGAGGAGCTGCACCGCCCTGAGCTTCCGTTACCGGAGGTAATTCCTGGTTAATGTGGTATACATAAGCAGCAATCTTTTCAATTTCTGCTCCGGAAACCTCTCCGTTCTTACCGAAGGCTCTCATCGCAGGATTATTCGGCGAACCGTTCCAGTCCATATGGAATACGTTTTTAAATAACGTTTTCTCAGGCTGGTTGATCCAGAATTTATCGGTAAGGTTTGGTCCAATACCACCGCTTCCATCTTCCTTATGACAAGAGGCACAATTGGTTTTAAACAATTCTTTACCTTCTGCAATATTGTCTGCGGAATATTTAGCCGTTTCAATCGTTACAGGAGGCTGGGTTTTGCTGTAAAGGTCAATCGCTGCAATCTGCTCTTTATATTCCTGCTCGTATTCGTTGATCGGGTGAGCGAAATCGGTGAAAGCATATGCGGCTACGTAAAGTATACAAAAAGCAGTCCCAAAATAGAACAGACCTACCCACCATTTCGGCAGCTGGTTATCCAATTCCATAATTCCGTCGAAACCATGGTCGATAAGGATATCTTTTTCCTCAGCAGCAGACTGCTTCTTGAATGCTGCATTATATAATCTCTTAAAATAAGGTACTTTCTTTTCGGCTAAATACGCTGCCTTTTCTTCAGGAGATAATTTTTTGAACTTGTTGTTTTCAACAAGGTCTCCGATAGCCCCGTGGATGTATGCCAGAATACCGGCAATGATCACGGTTCCCCAGAAATAAGGTGAGCTTAAGAACTGATAGCTCTGTACAAACAGGTAGTAAAAAATAACTAAAAGTACTACGATGATGAGGATGTTTATAACAACCGGTGTTCTTTGTTTCATAATAAAATTAATTTTTCAAATTAAAATCGTCATCCTGATCATCCTGCAGAGGAGCTTCTTCTTCTTCCTTATAATATTTTTTAGGCTTGCTAAAAACATAAATAACCAGGCTGATGAAGAACAGCAAAAAGAAAATCAGAGCCAACGTCTGGTAAAAACCAGCATTGTCAGTGTTGGATAAGATGTCTTTAAAATTCTGAGGGATCATGATGTGAACCTTTAATATTAGTTATTACTTGCTGTTTTAATTTCAGTTGTCTTAATATCCGTTCCTAATCGCTGAAGATAAGAAATAAGGGCTACCACTTCTTTTTTCTCCAGTTCTCCTTTAGGTCTCTTTGCATAGGCCTTCTTCAAATCCGGTGCTTCAGACATGATGTCTCTTACGATTTTTGAAGCCTGGTTGTTTGCCCATGAGTTGGCGGAGTCGATTTCAGATTTGGTGTAAGGTACTTCAAAAGCATTCTTCATCAGTTTCATCTTGTCTACCATCTTAGAGCGGTCCAGATCGGTAGCAATCAGCCACGGGTAACGAGGCATGATGGAACCTGCAGAAGTCGATCTCGGGTTATACATGTGCTTGTAATGCCAAGAACTTGGGTTTTTCCCTCCTTCTCTATGCAAATCCGGTCCGGTTCTTTTCGATCCCCAAAGGAAAGGTCTGTCATAAACAAATTCCCCTGCTTTTGAATACTGCCCGTTTTTACCGTTAAATCTTACAATCTCATCTCTGAACGGTCTTACCATCTGTGAGTGACATGCGTTACATCCTTCTCTGATATAAATATCTCTACCTTCCAATTCAAGCGGTGAATACGGTTTTACAGCTGAAATTGTCGGTACACTTTTCTTAAGGGATAGCGTAGGGATAATTTCCACCATACTACCGATTGAGATCGTTAATAAAGATAAGATTCCCATCAATACCGGAGTTCTTTCCAGCCAAAGGTGAGTGCCTTCCCCTTCTTTACGTTTTTTACTGATGTTGGCCAAAGCAGGTGCTTCTGCCGGTACATCTTTCTGGAATGATCCTTTTCTTACGGTTGCTACAAGGTTTACCACCATTAAAATAGCTCCTGAAAGATAGAACAATCCTCCTACGAATCTCATTTTAAAGTAAGGGATAATTGCCGTTACGGTATCCAGCCAGTTTTTCCAAACCAGAGTTCCGTCCGGGTTGAACTGTTTCCACATTAGCCCTTGGGTAAATCCGGAAATATACATCGGTACTGCATAGAAAATGATACCCAATGTTCCTAACCAGAAATGCCAGTTGGCTAATTTTACAGAATATATCTTTGTTCTCCAAAGAATCGGAATCAGGTAATAGATTACCCCGAATGCCATGAAACCATTCCATCCAAGAGCCCCTAAGTGTACGTGTCCGATTACCCAGTCGGTAAAGTGACCGATTTTATTGATGTTTTTTGTTGCCAGAAGCGGACCTTCGAAAGTGGCCATCCCGTAACACGTTACCGCTACGACGAAGAATTTGAGAATAGGATTTTCCCTTACTTTATCCCACGCTCCTCTTAAGGTAAGAAGACCGTTCAGCATTCCTCCCCATGACGGTGCGATAAGCATGATCGAGAACCCTGTTCCCACAGCCTGAGCCCAGGCCGGAAGAGCGGTATACTGAAGGTGGTGAGGACCAGCCCAGATGTATACGAAGATCAGTGACCAGAAGTGAATGATGGATAACTTATAAGAGAATACCGGTCGGTCTGCTGCTTTCGGTAAGAAATAATACATCAAACCAAGTACCGGGGTTGTAAGAACAAATGCTACGGCATTATGTCCGTACCACCATTGTACAATGGCGTCTTTTACCCCTGCATAAGCTGAATAGGATTTCCATCCGGTAAAGGATAAAGGAACCTCCAGGTTGTTGAAGATATGAAGCATGACTACTGCAATCCACGTACCTACGTAGAACCAGATGGCTACGTAAAGGTGTCTTACCCTTCTATTGGCAATGGTCAGGAACATATTTGCTCCGAAAATGATCCATGAGAATGCGATCAGAATATCAATTGGCCATTCGTGCTCTGCATATTCTTTGGAAGTGTTAATTCCCATAAAGAACGTAATGTACGTTACAAGGATCATAATCTGCCATGTCCAGAAATGGATCCACGATAAGGTATCGCTGTACATTCTTGTTTTTAATAATCTCTGCAGAGAGTAATAAACCCCTACATAAACCACATTCATTACGAATGCGAAAATTACGGTGGTGGTGTGCAACATCCTGATTCTTCCGAACCCGAATGCACCATGCGTTTTTATCAATCCGTCGATACCGCCACCTAAACTTTTAATGGTAGTATCATCGGTTCCGAAAAAGAATTCCGGAAGCTCAGGATAAAAAAGCATCAATGCCGCCGTAAGCCCGAATAAAAACCCTATGATCCCGAAAGCTACGGTCGCATAGAGGAATGCCCGGACAATACTGTTGTCATAACTAAACTTTTGTGTTTCCATATCAACTATTCACTTTTATCTTCAATTTTATTATTTTCTCCTTTTTCTTGTGGGTTTTCTTTGTTATCGGATTTGTCCTTTTCCTTGATTTCGCCGGAGTCGAACAGGATTCTTACAGCCGGGGATTCATCATCCTCAAACTGCCCTTTTCTTGCGTATATGATAAACACAACAAGGAAAACAGCAGCTAAAGAAACGCTGCAAAGGATCATTAAATACAGAATATCCATTAGACAACAAAATTAACCTATTTTCGGGGTTCAAATTTAATGAAAAATAATGACTTTCATCACGAAATACGGGTTTTGGCTAATTTAAAATCAGTCTAAATAAGCCTGTTTAAGCCCGTTTTTTAAAATACTTCCTACCCAGGATCCAGGTGGAAAGTGTGGTAAAGGAAACTACCGTAATTGAACTCGCCGGCATGATCAGCGCAGCAAAAAGAGGATGCATATGCCCTGTCACTGCGTAACTTAAACCGACGATATTGTAAAGAAAGCTGATTATAAATGTGATTTTCACAATCGTGATCGAGCCTTTGCATACATTCAGATAGCGGTCAAGCGCCACTACTTTTTCCCCGTTCATGATAACATCTGAAGAAGGCGTGAAGCTGTTGGAATCATCGGCAATCGCAATCCCCACATTGCTCTGTTTCAGGGCTCCTGCATCATTCAACCCGTCGCCGAGCATGGCCACTTTCATATTCCGGTCCTGAAGCTTCTGGATGTAGTTCAGCTTATCTTCAGGGTTTTGGTTGAATGCCATTGCCTTGTAATCCGGGATCAGTTCTTTCAGCTGGCTTTCTTCTGAAGAATTATCGCCGCTCAAAATAAAAACATTATAATTGGTCAGTTTTTTAAACAGGTCTTTCAGGTTCTCTCTGTACTCGTTCTTAAAAATAAATTTACCCAAGAAAGCATCATTTTTACTTACATATACGGCAGTCTCAAGGTTTTTGGATTCCTGACGGTTGTATTTCGCCGAACCGATCTTGTAAATATTTCCCCTCACGCTCGCTTCATATCCTTTTCCTGAAATCTCCCTGAAGTTTTCAACCGGGAAATACTCATCTTTGGCCTCGATAAATTCATACAGGGATTTCGAAAGCGGGTGGTTGGAGTTTTTTAATAATGTTTTGATATTCAGCAGATCAAATTCATTAATTTCCGCACCTTCAAACTTGATATTCGATTTTTTACGGTGGGTGATGGTCCCTGTTTTATCGAAAACAATCGTATCTAATTTTGCAATTTTCTCAATTGTCAGTGTATCCTTCACATAAAATTTATTCCGTCCCAGGATCCTCATGATATGCCCGAAGGTAAATGGAGCCGACAGTGCCAGCGCACAAGGGCAGGCAATGATCAGGATCGCCGAGATCACCTGGAACATTTTTTCCAGATCAACGGTTGCCCAATAAATTCCGGAAATCAAAGCTATGCCTAAAATGATGAAAGTGAAATATTTACTGATGGTATTCGTCAGGGTATCCAGTCCGGTTTCATGCTTTTTAAAGGCTTCTTTGTTCCAGAGCTGGGTCAGGTAGCTCTGGTCCACATTTTTGATTACTTCCAGTTCCAGTGATGAACCGATCTGCTTCCCGCCGGCAAAAATCCGATCTCCAGGCTGCTTGCTGATGCTTTCGCTTTCCCCGGTGATGAAACTGTTGTCGATATTTCCTTCTCCATTGATCAGAATCGCGTCTACCGGAATGATTTCCTGGTTTCGCACCAGGATTCTGTCCCCGACCTTAATGTCGGAAAGCAGGATGTTTTCCTGTTTTCCTTCAAAGTCAACCTTCGTTACGGCAATCGGGTAAAACGATTTGTAATCCCGGTCGTAAGAAAGCGCATTGTACGTCCTCTTCTGGAAAATCTTGCCCAGCAACATGAAGAACAATAGTCCGCAAAGGGTATCGAAATAGCCCGGGCCGTAATTGGTTGCCACTTCATACAGGCTCCGTCCGAAAAGAACGATAATTCCCAGCACAATCGGGACATCAATGTTTACGATCCTGTTTTTAAGACCGTACCACGCCGATTTATAATAATCCGATGCGGAATACACCACCACCGGAATCGCCAGCAAACACATCAAAGCTCTGAAAAGCCCTTTATAATGTTCCATCCAGTAATCTTCACCGCCCACGTATTCCGGGAATGCCAGGAACATTCCGTTTCCGAAAGCAAAAGCGGCAATGGCAAATTTTATCAGCAGGGATTTGTCTAGGTTTTCAACATTTTTGTCCGCCGTTTCAAGACTGATGACGGGCTTATATCCTAAATTAGTTAGAAAGTTAGCTAATTCGCTTAATTTTAATTCATTATGGTTAAAAGAAATCTGTAAAGTCTTTCGGGTAAAATTAACCTGGGAATATTTGATGTTCTTGTTCAGCGTATGCAGGCTTTCCAGCAGCCAGATGCATGACGAACAGTGGATAACGGGGATTTTGAAAGTCACCAGGCTGGTACCGCCTTCCGAAAAATCCGTTACCTTGTCGAAAATTTCCTGGGTATCCAGATATTCAAACTGTGATGAGCTTTCGTCCGGACGGATCCCGGCCCGTTTATTTAATTCGTAGAAATTACTTAAGTTATTGGTATTCAGGATTTCGTAAACCGACTTGCAACCGTTGCAGCAGAAAGTCTTTTCATCAAACAGAATTCTTTCTTTTTCGATCCCTTGGCCACAATGAAAACAGTTCTCGCTCACCTCCATAAATTATTGAACTACAAAATTATAACAAATTTTTTTGTTTATCGAGTTAAAAAGTTCTATTTTTGTGATAAATGTCATATAGAATGTCGCAGGAACAACAGATTGCAATTGAAGAGAGGTTTGCCAGGGTTTTTAGTGATAAATCGTTCAAGGAAAGACTTTCCAGTGCCGATTTTGAAAAGTACATCAATGGTAAAAAGAAATTCTCTTTTCAGAAGCATGATACTATTTTCGAGGACGGCGAAACACCGAAAGGCGTTTTTGTGTTGGAAAAAGGGGCTGCCAAGCTTTCCAAATCGGGAGCTTTCGGAAAAGACCAGATTTTACGGTTCATCAAAGAAGGCGATATCATTGGTTACCGCTCTTTGCTCTGCGGTGAAAATTTCCAGGCAAAAGCAGAGGCCATGACGGATATTGAAGCCACCTTTCTCCCGGCAGACATTTTCATGTATCTTCTGGAAGTTGATCCTCAGCTTTCTTTTGTCATGCTTCAGAAAATTGCTTACGAATTGGGAGAATCTTCCAATACCATTACCTTCCTTGCACAGAAAACCGTACGGGAGCGGCTGGCAGAAATCTTACTGCTTCTAGAACAGAAACTGGGCGTTGACCCGGAAGGATTCATCAAAATTTCTTTAACGAGAGAAGAAATTGCCAATATTATCGGCACGGCTACCGAAAGTGCCATCCGTCTGATCTCCGAGTTCAAAGGAGACCAGCTCATCGAAGTGGACGGGCGGAACATCAAAATTCTCAATCACGACAAATTAATGAAACTCGGTCACGTAGTTTTATAACCCATACAAATTTCAAGTCGGCCCATCGCCGACTTTTTAACTTTTAAAAAATAGATACGTTATGTCTGTTCATTCTGAAATTAAAAAAGTTACCACGGAAACCTTGCGTAAAATGAAATTCGACAAGGAAAAAATAACAATGCTTACGGCATACGATTATACCACTGCGAAAATGGTGGATGCAGGAGGAATTGATGCGGTGTTGATCGGAGATTCTGCAGCGAATGTAATGGCGGGTTTTGAAACCACGTTACCCATTACGCTGGACCAGATGATCTACCATTCCCAGAGTGTGGTGAGAGGAACCGACAGAGCTTTGGTGGTGGCCGATTTACCTTTCGGAACCTATCAGAGCAATCCTGAAAAAGCACTGGAATCTGCGGTACGGATGATGAAGGAAGGCGGTGCCCATGCCGTAAAGATCGAAGGCGGAAAGGAAATTTCAAAATCAATCAAGAAAATCATCAACGCCGGAATTCCTGTGATGGGACATTTGGGATTGACGCCACAGTCGATTTACAAGTTCGGAACCTATAAAGTAAGAGCCAAAGAAGAAGCGGAGGCGGAAAAATTAATCGCGGATGCCCAACTATTGGAAGAATTAGGGTGTTTTGCAGTGGTTTTAGAAAAAATTCCTGCCGATTTGGCAAAAAAAGTAACGGAAGCCATTTCTATTCCGACCATCGGAATCGGAGCGGGTGCCCACTGCGACGGGCAGGTGCTGGTGTATCATGACATGGTGGGCATGAACAAAGGCTTCAGCCCGAAATTTTTAAGAAGGTATCTTGATTTGTATACGGAAATCACCGGTGCGGTGGCGCAGTATGTAAAAGACGTAAAAGGCCAGGATTTCCCTAACGAAACCGAAAGCTATTAATTCATGAGAAATCAACAGCAAACCCAGGGGATCATATCCATCATTGCACTGTTCTGTCTTGTGGTGGGATGGTTTAATCTCTTCTCTCCGGAAATCAATAATCTGTTATCAAGGAGGATTTTTTATGTTCTTATCGGAATAAGCTTTTTTCTGCAGGCCCCTTCTCTTAAAAACAAAAACTTCGTCTACGGAATGTATGCGGCGGCGGCGGTTTGTGTGCTCGGCGGTTTGCTGATTCCGATAGGCTCAAGAATGGAATCCCTGAAAACCCTTGCCGTTTTTGTAGGACTTATTCTTACCTTTTCCGGCAGGCAAGGTTATCGTCAATAAAATATGAAGGAGCAGATTGTATATGAAGACAACCATCTTCTGGTAGTCAATAAAAAAGTCGGCCAGCTCGTGCAGGGCGACAAAACCGGCGATGAATCCTTATTGGAAGCCATTAAAAATTTCATAAAAAAAAGAGATGAAAAGCCTGGAAACGTATTTCTGGGCCTGGTTCACCGGATCGACCGTCCTACGTCAGGCCTGGTGATTTATGCTAAAACATCCAAGGCCTTGTCGCGTCTGACGCAGATGGTAAAAAACCGTGAGGTTAAAAAAACATACTGGGCCGTAGTTGCCAAGGAAATAATTCCTAAAACCCAAAGGCTGGTTCATTACCTGAAGAAAAACGAAAAGACCAACAAAGCCATTGTTTTCCCGAAAGCGACGGACGGCGCCAAAGAAGCGATTCTTACCTACAATGTAATCAAAGCTCTGGAAAATTACCTCCTGCTGGAAATTGATCTTGAGACGGGAAGACACCATCAGATCAGGGCCCAGTTATCCAAAACCGGAGTTCCTATCAAAGGGGATCTGAAATACGGCGCTCCGCGTTCAAATCCCGATGGGGGAATCAACCTTCATGCCCGGAAGCTGGAATTTATTCATCCTGTAACCAAAGAAAACATCGAGATCATTGCGCCGGTTCCGCAGAATGATGCGGTCTGGAGGGCATGTGAAGAATAATCCGCTGATTATAAAATATATCCGTGAAATCCCCTAGCTGAAAATTTAGGGGGTTTCCTGAGGCGGAAGTTTGTTTTTTTTAAATACATTTACAGAAGTAATTTTAAAAACAATAACCATGCTTACACTCGGACAACTTAAGGAGGCGACCTGCTCCAACCCAGCCTATGCTGCCAAATTTTTACCTTACATTATCGAAACATGCGAAAAGTTCAACATCAGCACGCCTTCACAGATGCTCAATTTCCTGGCACAGGTCGGTCATGAAAGCGGAGGGCTTTTTTACACGGAAGAACTGGCCAGCGGAAGTGCTTATGAAGGCAGAAAAGATTTGGGCAATACCCAGAAAGGCGACGGCATAAAATTCAAAGGCCGCGGACTCATCCAGATTACCGGAAGAACCAATTACCTGGCTGTCTCCAAAGCACTGGGTACGGATTTCATATCTACCCAACCCTTCTGGGCGGAAAAAATATCACCACATGCAGCAATGTCCAGCTGAAAAACGCAGCAGAAAGCGCCGGATGGTTCTGGAGTACCCGGAAGCTGAACGATCTTGCCAATCAGATTGATATTACCAAAAACATTGATTCCGGAAATAATCTTGTGGTTTTTAAGAAAATCACCAAAGCCATCAACGGAGGCTACAACGGATTGCCGGACCGGCTGACCCGCTATAAGGCAGGATTGCCTTATTTCCTTTAACCTGAAAATAGCTGTCCTGAAACATTTCATTATCCTGATGGTCCTTTTTCTGTCGGAAAATTTCCTGTACGCCCGGAAGCCTGTTCTTTACAATCTGAAAATCCAAGATGCCGGCTATTAACAATATACCAGATGCTTTTTATATAAAGATTACGATCGATGGCTATCAGTATGAAATCCTGCTGCCTGTTACTATACTGACGAATACTTTGTCTGAATTTTAATTAACTGAAAGTAAGTTCAGTATAAATTTACTTTGAACTAAACAAAAAAGATTATCTCAAAAGGGGTAATCTTTTTGTTGGTCTGAATTTTACGGTTTCAAACCTAAAGTTTATGGACGCCAATATGAGACCTCCATCATCCATCACCCAGCTTCCATCTTTCCTCCGTCTTCAAAAAAAATTTGCCCGTTCAGAAAAAATGGCTACCTTCGTCTCAGACTTTAGGGGTGTCTGTTGAAAAACAGGCTGAGATTTACCCTTTGAACCTGATCCGGATCATACCGGCGTAGGGAAAAGCGCAATGACTTTGCCGTACATTCTATTGTACTGTCATGGGCATTCCTAAAGCAGATAAAAATTTAGGAATGGAACTCACAATCAACCACACCCGGAAAACTTTTGATGTACTTCCCGCTACGCTGGAAGCATTACTGGCTATAGAACTTCCCCAAAAGCGGAAAGGCATCGCCGTAGCCCTCAACAACCGTATTATTCCGCAGCATTCCTGGGCAGAAACATTACTCCAAGACAAAGATTCAATTTTAATCATCACTGCCACTCAGGGCGGTTAATCTTCATAAAAACAAATTGTATGGCTCATCACATCACCCGTTCGCCGTTTCCGAACTCAAAGAAAATCTATGTGGAAGGGAAAATTCATCCCATCCGGGTAGCAATGCGTGAAATAGCACTCAGTGCGACAAAACTTTCCAACGGAACACTGGAGCACAACCCGCCGGTTACGGTCTACGATACCTCAGGACCGTATACCGATGAAAATTCAGAAATCAATATTGAAAAGGGGCTTCCGAGGATCCGGGAACAGTGGATCCTGGACCGTAATGATGTGGAAATCCTGGAGGGCATCACGTCCGAATACGGTAAGACAAGGCTCGCCGACCCGAAACTGGATGAACTTAGGTTTTCGTACAACCACAAACCGAAAGTTGCCCGGCAAGGAAAAGAAGTGACCCAGCTGTACTACGCCAGGCAGGGGCTGATCACTCCCGAAATGGAATATATTGCCATCCGGGAAAACCAAAGAATAGAGCAGCTGGAAACGGTTTCCAAAGAAATGGCTTTTCAGCATGCCGGCAACAGCTTTGGAGCAAAAACCCCGAAGACTAAGATCACTCCCGAATTTGTAAGGGATGAAATTGCTGCCGGAAGGGCTATTATTCCCAACAACATCAACCATCCTGAAAGTGAGCCGATGATTATCGGAAGAAACTTTTTAGTGAAAATCAATGCCAATATCGGAAACAGTGCCGTTTCCTCAAGCATTGAAGAAGAAGTGGAAAAAGCGGTTTGGGCCTGCCGCTGGGGTGCCGATACCATCATGGATCTTTCCACCGGAAAAAACATCCACGAAACAAGGGAATGGATTATCCGCAACAGCCCGGTTCCGATCGGTACGGTCCCCATCTACCAGGCACTGGAAAAAGTAAAAGGCGTCGCGGAAGACTTAACGTGGGAAATCTTTAAAGATACGCTGATCGAGCAGGCAGAGCAGGGCGTTTCCTACTTTACCATTCACGCCGGTGTTTTGCTGAGGTACATCCACCTTACGGCAAAACGGGTTACCGGAATCGTCTCTCGCGGAGGATCGATTATGGCCAAATGGTGCCTCTTCCATCATAAAGAAAACTTCCTGTACACACATTTCGAAGAGATTTGTGAGATCATGAAACAATACGACGTTGCTTTTTCCCTGGGAGACGGTCTCCGTCCGGGTTCCATTGCCGATGCCAACGATGAAGCCCAGTTTGCAGAGCTGGAAACATTGGGGGAACTTACAAAAATTGCCTGGAAGCACAATGTCCAGGTGATGATCGAAGGTCCGGGCCACGTTCCGATGCACATGATCAAGGAAAATATGGACAAACAGCTGGAAGAATGCCACGAAGCCCCCTTTTATACTTTAGGTCCGCTGACAACCGATATTGCCCCGGGCTACGACCACATTACTTCCGGTATCGGCGCAGCAATGATCGGCTGGTTCGGCTGTGCGATGCTGTGTTACGTCACCCCGAAGGAACATCTTGGGCTTCCGAACAGGGACGATGTAAAAGTAGGCGTCATCACGTACAAGCTGGCAGCTCATGCGGCAGACCTTGCAAAAGGGCATCCCGGTGCGCAGTACAGGGACAATGCGCTGAGTAAAGCAAGATTTGAATTCCGTTGGGAAGACCAGTTCAACCTTTCACTCGATCCGGAGACAGCAAGATCATATCATGATGAAACCCTTCCTGCCGACGGAGCAAAAATCGCTCATTTCTGCTCGATGTGCGGGCCGAAGTTCTGTTCGATGAAAATTACCCAGGAAATCCGTGAGTCTGCCGAAAAGGGAATGCTGGATAAATCCCTGGAATTTATCGAAAAAGGGAAGGAGATTTATATATGATCATTGTCATCACGCCTGAACAACCCATCCGGAATGAAACCGGAATCATTAATGAATTGTTTCAGGCAGGGCTGGAGCTGCTTCATGTGAGAAAACCGGTGATGGATGCCGCAGCCATTAGGAATTATATAAAGAACATTGATTCCGGTTATCATGAACAGCTGGTGCTGCACAGCCATTATATCCTGGCTGAAGAATTCGGCACTTCCAGGCTCCATTTTAAAGAATCGGAAAGGCCGAATGTTCCGGATCATTTTTTTGATGAATATATTGTATCGACTTCCGTACACCGTATAGATGACTTCAATATGCTGGATCCCCGATGGGAATATGCGCTGATCAGCCCGGTTTTTCCGAGCATTTCCAAAAAAGGATACGGAACCGATACAATAGTTCTGGAGAGCATCCGGCAGCGGGAAAATGATGATTCCGGGCTCATTGCCCTGGGCGGTATCAACCAGTATAATATTGATACGGTTTTTTCAGAAGATGTCGACGGAGCCGCTTTGTTGGGAGCGGTTTGGGAAAGTAAAGAACCTTTAAAAACGTATACTCAATGCAGGCAGAACGCCCTTTTGTTATAACCATAGCCGGCTTCGACCCAAGCGGCGGAGCGGGTATCCTCGCTGATTGTAAAACTTTTGAGCAGCTCAAAGTTCAGGGATTAGCCGTTTGTACGGCCATGACGGTTCAGACTGAATCTCAATGTCTGAGCATGGAATGGCAGCCGTTAGATCAAGTTTTATCAACGGTCGATATTTTAATGAAAAAGTATCCTGTTGAAGCAGTCAAAATCGGAGTAGTGAAGGAGGCCGGGTTTTTAAATGAAATCATTAAAACCATTAAAGCAAATGCTCCGGAAGCAAAGATCGTCTGGGATCCGGTGCTGAAAAGTACGTCTGAGTTTACCTTTTTCGATTTGGATACCCTTTCACAATTAAAAAATGTTTTAAACCAAATAAATCTGATTACTCCAAATTATAATGAATACCAGGTTCTGCAGGAAAATATACTGTTTAAACAAGCGGAAGGTCCATGCGCGGTTCTCATCAAAGGAGGACACCGGGAGGATCTGTTGGGAACAGATGTCCTGAAGGAAAACGGAAAAGAAATCTTAATCCATCCTTCTGATGATTCTTCTGTCTATTATCCGAAACACGGTTCGGGCTGTGTGCTGTCGTCTGCTATTGCGGCGCATTTGGCAAAAGGGGAAGACATGGAATCTGCCTGCCGGAAAGGAAAATTATATATTGAAAAATTTTTGACGGGCACTCCCGGTCTGCTGGGATTCCATTCCTGAAAATTTCTTAATTAAACTAAAAGTAAAAATGGAAAAACTACAATACATTTCCCAAGGCTTTACGCAGGCCGAACAGGAATCCAATATTAAAAAGGCTTTAGACAACGGTGCCCAGTGGATACAGGTCCGCTGGAAAAATGCCCCTGAAAATGAACTGCTCAGACTCTGTGAAAATGTAAAGCAGCGCTGCTCGGAATATAGATCGGTCTGTATCATCAATGATCATGTCCGGATTGCCAAAAACATTGACGCAGATGGCGTTCATTTAGGATTACAGGATACCTCCATCGAAGCGGCGAGATCTGTTTTAGGAAAAAACAAAATCATTGGCGGGACGGCGAATACCTTTTCCGATGTCCTTCAGCGGATGAACGAATCCTGCGATTATATCGGGCTGGGACCTTTACGCTTTACCTCAACCAAAGAACAGCTGAGCCCGGTCCTGGGTTTTGAAGGCTATGAAACAATCATTCGGGGCCTTCGTGGAAAATCAACGGGAGTTCCCAAAATATTTGCGATCGGCGGAATTGTTTTAGACGATATCGGACGGTTGCAGCAATGCGGAATTTACGGCGTGGCCGTTTCCGGGCAGATTACGGATCAGCCTTCGCTTATCGGTGCATTTAAGACAGCATTGCATCAGAATTCCATGACTTTACAAAACGGATAAAAATTTATGTATGAATAATCAGAATTTAATAATCGCAGGCCGGACCTTTGAATCGAGGCTGTTTCTGGGAACCGGGAAATTCGGGAATCTTTCCGAAATGACGGATTCTATCATCGCTTCAGGCAGCGAAATGGTAACCATGGCTTTAAAAAGAATTGATTCCCAATCTCCGGAAGATGATCTGCTGAATGCCCTGAAACCGGCAAAAGCACACCTTTTACCGAATACTTCAGGAGCAAGGACTGCCAAAGAAGCGGTGCTGGCTGCCCAGCTGGCCCGGGAAGCCCTGCAAACCAACTGGGTAAAACTGGAAATCCATCCCGATCCGAAATATCTGCTGCCGGATCCGATTGAGACTTTATACGCTACGGAAGAGCTGGCCAAACTGGGTTTTATCGTGATGCCTTACATTCATGCCGATCCGGTGTTGTGCAAACGCCTGGAAGATGCAGGTACGGCGGTGGTTATGCCGTTGGGCGCTCCGATCGGGACTAATAAAGGGCTGAAAACCCTGGACTTTTTAGAAATAATCATCAGCCAGAGCAATGTTCCCGTGGTGGTGGATGCCGGCATCGGTGCTCCGTCCGATGCGGCAAAAGCGATGGAAATGGGTGCCGATGCAGTGCTGGTGAATACAGCAATTGCCGTTGCCGGAGATCCCGTGCGCATGGCCCTGGCTTTTAAGGAAGGCGTTATTGCCGGCAGAAGGGCTTACGAAGCCGGATTGGGAGCCGTTTCAAAACATGCGGAAGCATCAAGTCCGCTGACGTCTTTTTTGTTTGATTAAATCTAAAGGATGAAAAGTTTTACCTCTGTTTTTGAACAGTACCGATGGGATGAAATCAGATCAAGGCTGGAAAGAGTAACGATGCCCGATGTTGAAAGAAGCCTGCAGAAAGATAACAGGACGATCGACGATTTCCTGAATCTCATTTCCCCAGCCGCTGCCGGAAAGCTGGAAGTAATGGCCGGGATGGCACAGCGGATGACCCAAAAGCGTTTCGGGAAAACGATCCAGCTGTATGCACCGCTGTACCTCAGCAATGAATGCCAGAACATCTGTACCTATTGTGGGTTTAGCTTAGATAATGCAATCAAGCGCAAAACCCTGTCCGATACGGAACTGATGATTGAAGCCTCAGTCTTAAAATCGATGGGTGTGAACCATGTATTGCTGGTAAGCGGAGAAGCCAATAAGACCGTCGGAATCGGTTATTTTCTGAATGCCATACAATTGCTGAAGCCTCATTTTGCCAATATTTCCATTGAGGTCCAGCCGTTGTCGGAGGAAGAATACCGCCGACTCCATGAGTCGGGAGTAAATGCTGTTCTGGTGTATCAGGAAACGTACCATCAGGAAGTTTACAAAGAATACCATCCGAAAGGCAGGAAATCAAACTTCAATTTCCGCCTGGAGACCCCCGACCGGGTCGGGAAAGCGGGAATCCATAAAATGGGGCTTGGGGTTCTGCTCGGACTGGAAGACTGGCGGGTAGACAGTTTTTTCAACGCGCTCCATATCGATTACCTTCAGAAGCAGTATTGGAAATCCAGGTTCTCCGTATCATTTCCGAGGCTGCGGCCTGCGGAAGGCATCATCGAACCGAATTTTATCATGTCCGACAGAGATTTGCTGCAATTGATCTGCGCCTACCGGATCTGGAATGAAGATCTTGAAATTTCCATCTCAACCCGGGAAAACGAAACGTTCAGGAACCATATCGTTTCACTGGGGGCAACAGCCATGAGTGCGGCTTCCAAAACCAATCCCGGTGGCTATGCGGTAGACCGGGAGTCTCTGGAGCAATTTGAAACCAGCGATGAAAGAAGCATGGAGGAAATAAAAAGCATCATCAGAAAAGCCGGCTACGATCCGGTAATGAAAGACTGGGATGCCGTTTACAGTGGGATTTAACCATTGTTTATACTTTAAATAGAATATTCATTGTGAAATCAAAGATTCGACGAGGTCAAACGCCTTTGCAAATGAAAAATATTCTCAATGTTTAAAAAAAATTTAGCACTCCTTGCGCTTATGTAATGGCTATGACGAAAAAGGAAAATCAGTTTGAACGATACAGCCGCCAGATTTTCATAGAGGAAGTCGGATTGGACGGCCAGCGGAAAATCATGAATACCAAAGTCCTGGTTATCGGGGCAGGCGGGTTAGGCAGCCCGGTCATTCAATACCTGGCAGCGGCGGGTGTTGGTACATTGGGCATCATGGATTTTGATGAGGTGGAACTGCACAATTTAAACCGGCAGGTAATCCACAATGAGCAGACCATCGGCACGTCCAAGGTGGAAAGCGCAGAACAGTTCGTCAAAAATCTTAATCATCAGGTCAGTTTTACCCGGTATCATTTAAAAATAGATGCTTCAAACGCAGAAAAGCTGATTTCGGACTATGATGTCATTGTTGATGGTTCCGATAATTTTGCAACGAGATATTTGGTAAATGATACCTGTGTGAAAATTGGAAAACCGCTGGTCTACGGAAGTATTCTCGGTTTTTCCGGCCAGGTCGCGGTTTTTAATTGCCAGGGAAGCAGGAATCTTAGGGATGTATTCCCGGAGCCGCCTTCGGACGAACATCTTCCCGACTGCGACAGCCTGGGCGTGCTGGGCACTTTGCCGGGAATCGTGGGAAGCATGATGGCTAATTTAACACTGAACATCATTACGGATCTGCCTGTGCCGGTAAATAAGCT
>JAKOOG010000052.1 GCA_022701545.1 Weeksellaceae bacterium
CCTCCATTCAGGTACAGACATATAAATCTGAAATTCCTGCCGGAACAACGGCAAGCGATTACATCGGAGGGATCTTCCTGATGGATGGGGACAGCTACATCATAAATGGAATAGATCAGACCTCAACAGGTCTACATTTCACGGTATTTAAAAAAGCAGCCAGCGCAGCGATCATCGCGGGAACAACTCCTTTAATTGATCAGTCTAGTTTAATACTTCCTGTGATTAATCCGGCAACGGAAGGTCTCTTCAGCGTAACGGAAAATATGCAGAACACTTCAACATGGGGCGTGAAAAATCCGAATTCACTAAAGGTGAAAATCGGAACCAATGACTGGACAGTTCACCGGGAAGTTATTGAAACTCTTTCGTCCAACGGAGAGACCCAGCGTTATCTTGAAAAAAGCCGTGGATTCTGGAAACAGGCCACAGTGGAGAAGTATTTCGAAAAGCTGACGGTCTATCAGAACAGCCAGGGAGACATGATCAATTATCCTGCAGAGCCTTATGTGCATAAAGGGGTTTATAAAATTACGTTCCCCGGATTCAAAATGGCACAGCATATTCAGAATAATACGGGTGTAGAATGGCAGAACGGTATCGTGAGAATGTTTACCAATGAAGACTACAACAATGGAACCCCGAAAGAATCAAGGTCTGTTTTTAAAGTGGTAAGAACCGAAAATATCGGAACAAATAATGACCTGGTATTATATATTTATGATAATAATTTCATTATTGAAGAGGATACTAATCATGAGCCTAAATTTCACGTGCTGGGAGGCCAGACAATTCCTGCCAGGCCTACGGATCCTGTTCTCGGGACATCCCTTCCGCTAAATTATTATCCTTCCTACAAAGTATATCTGTATAAAAATGTAGCCAATAACTTGACGCAAGATGCCATCCTGCCGGGCGATAATGAAGATGTAAGGTATTCGATTTTCGGTTTACGGAGTGTGGATAATGACACGTTGGATATGCAGGGTGCAAAATATAAATCAAAATTCGGAGTTCCTGCCGTTATGTTCGCGAATAAGATTATCGAACCGAAACAGCCGAAACAGCCGACAGGATCAAAATATGCCACGAGACCGGATAAATTCGGGAAATCGACCTACAGTTTTATTACCGAATATGCTCATAAGCCTTATTCCGTACAGTTTTTCAGGGCAAATAATACCCTCCTGATGGCTGCTTTATATAAGCCGTCCACGATTGAGCTGATTAAAAATAACCTGAATGAACTGGGTGGAATGGATGAAGTCTTTTTCAACAACCGGTGGATCAACTTTATGGACTTTGATATGTTGACTAATGCCGGAAGTACAGGATATATGGAACTGCCTGAAGTCGGCCCGAAAAAATTCACGATGCCGATTCCGGACAGTGAAGATTTTATGGAAGCCATTAATGCTTTCATCAAGGAACATAACCGTTACTTTAACCTGACGACTGCAGAAAATCCATTATTGGATGAAACGGCCTGGAAAAACCGAACCTATCCTCTCAACCATAAAGTCATCAGTGCGATTCCGGGTACATCGGACGAACTGAGACTGGGGCATTTCATCAAGGAAAGAATCTTCAATTGTTTCCTGCCTCTAACGGAAGTTCCGATGATCTATCAGCATATCAAGAATATGAGTTTCTCCGATCCTGCCGGCCACCGTCCGAAGAATAAGAAACAGAATATCCGGGATGCTTCAGGATACCTATTGCCGGTTACCCATGCCGATTTCGACATGGCTCCGATGGCAGCGGTGTACAGTTCCGTTCCGAAACATTCCACCTTGTTTACGGACTTTACGCTGGACGGTGCTTCAGACAACTTCTATTTTTACGGGGCAAGGGAATTCGGAAACCAGATGCAGATGGGAGAATTCAGTACATTTTTAGGACCGATCAAGCTGGTAAATACCAATCCGGCAGAACCGCCGAAGATTGCGAGTCTTTTACCGGTAGTAGATAATGCAACCCTGGGAATTACAGCCAAAGTAAAAGTGGAAGTGAATCCTTATCCGGAAGTGCAGAAAATTACAAAAGTATCGCTTTACCGGGCCAACAATAAGCTGGATGCAGATTCAATCTTGAGTATGCAGCATATTAAAACGGTGGATGTAGCCTATCTGGAGACTGATGCGGCATCCGATAACTGGGTAGTGTATGATGAGTTTGAGGACCTGACAAACAAACCTTACGGCGATCTTCTTTTCTACCGCGTTGTTGTGACCCGAAAAGTAGAATATTCCACAACAGATTATAATGTATCTCCTCCTGCTTCAAAAATAGTGGTGGAAGAAGCGCCTTCCATGCCTTCAAAAGTAGTCGTAAGTGCATTGGTAGAAAATTATAATCCGCCCACCCCTGAACTGAAATACCATTCCGAACCGGTGGCTGTAGATTCGGACACGATCAATTGGGTAATTTTATCCTGGGAGCAGGTCTGTTATAAAGGAAAGTACAGCTTATATAAAATGAGTAACCAGGGCAATTGGAAAGAGATTGCCAGAATCCATACGGATGCTAAAGATACTTCAAAAGCCAGCCTGTATCTATCGGAAACAAATGCTACAACCGGTGCAGAATCGTGGGTGCTTCAGGAAACCTTTGATCTTGCGGGGAATGAATTCTATCTGCCGCTGGAAAAATTAGATATGGATCCGATGCCTATTAAAGATGCTGATGGCAATGTGCTGTATCATCACTTTAAGCTGGTAGCTAAGAATACCTCGAACATGTACAGCACTC
>JAKOOG010000081.1 GCA_022701545.1 Weeksellaceae bacterium
AACCTCCCTTTCCGGAGGTTTACTCGTTGATCTTAATTTATTTACCGTTAAACGCAGACATGGTATTGCCGATGCCTGCAAAAACGAACGACAGGCTTGCTTTGGAAAACTTTTCAATCCGTTCCGCCAGCTTTTCATTTTCTTCTTCATTCCATGTGCCCAATACGTAATCAACCTGCCTGCCTTCCGAAAAATCGGCGGAAATTCCGAACCGGAGGCGTGCATAATTCTGGGTCTGCAGGACTTCATTGATGTTTTTCAGTCCGTTATGCCCGGCATCGGAACCTTTGCCTTTTAACCGCAGGGTCCCGAACGGGAGCGCAAGGTCATCCGTAACGATCAGCACATTCTCCAAAGGAATATTTTCTTTCTGCATCCAGTAGCGCACCGCATTTCCGGAAAGGTTCATATACGTATCCGGTTTCAATACCAGTACCCTTCTTCCTTTATATTTCCCGTCTGCCATCCATCCGAAATTGGTGGTATTAAAAGAAACATCCAGTGTTTCGGCAATTTTATCAGCCACCTTAAAACCGATATTATGACGGGTATTTTCGTATTCGGCGCCTTTGTTTCCAAGCCCGACGATTAAATATTTCATTGCGAAATTTTTTGCAAAATTAAGGCATTCAAAATAAAAAAGCCCAATCCTGAAAGATTGAGCTTCGATAATATTTAAAATTATTTCTTACAAAGGTTTGTAGATATAGTTTACCCCGTATCCCTTTCTCATATACGTCTGAGCATCGTAGTTATAATTCGTTGAAAAGATAACCGGAGTTGGGATCGGCTGGATAAGATCCGTAATTGAATACCTTGTCGGGCTGTTTGGTGACAAGATCCAGCTTTTCACATCATTAATGTCTGTAGATAAAAGTCTTGAGATTTTATATACATTCGGAAGCAATGTAAAAGGGTTGATCTGCGCATCATAATTGCTGTATTCATACCCGAATTTTGCAGTCACTGAGCCAAATACACTACCACCGGTTATCGGCCCGTAATGTCTGGTAACTTTAGAAACATTATCCCCAACATATTCATACTTAGTTTTGGAATATCCTGTGTAGGCAAAAGGTGTTCCCGAAACATCAGGACCGCTTCTCATAATAATGGAGTCCAGTTTTGCTGTTGCCGAAGAATATTTTATGCCGTAAAGGGATTTTGTCTTTTTATAAAGGGTTTGCGGCCCTGGTGCGGCTACCGTATAAGGTGCAGTTGTGCTTCTTTTGTAGAACGAACGGTTTTCGGAAATTGTTTCCAGTCTGCCCGTGCTTCCGTAAGTGAACTGCTGCGTATAGGTAACACTGTCTTTATCCAGTTTCCCGTTTCCGTTCAGATCCAGGAATCCTCTGAAGTCTACCCTGCTGATCTTGTCTCCGCTCCATGCGATATTTGCCGTGGAATTCATGCTGTCGGTAACTACTCTGGACAATTGAAGCCCATTGTAATAATACGTAGCCAATGTATCTGAATCCGTGATCTCTCTGTATAAAGCTCTGGGACCGTTAAGCCCTGTATTGCCGTTAATATCCACCAGCGGATCTCCGTTTTCATCCATCACTTCTTTACAAGAATGCACTGAAGAAACACCCACCAGTATTAAAATAAAATAAAAAAGTCGTTTCATTCCAAAGGGGATTATTTATTTTGTCAAAAATATAATTTTTTTTTGAATAAAAAGTATCTTTTTACTCATATCACGATAAAACCATTAAAAGATCATTCTCCTTTATAACGCTTTATATAGATATTTAATGGTCTGGTTAACATCTGAAGTCGGATAATTTTGAGAATCATAGACATATCCTTTCGGGTAAGTCAGCGATGGGCCGGAAGGGCTCTGCATCGTCACCTTCCCTACATTGTTGGTGGAAAGCATATAAGAATTGATCTGGGTCAGCGTAGAAGCGACCATGAAATATTCTTTCGGCAATGTGGTATAAGGGTTAACCTTCGTATCATAATTATCGAAGTAATATACTGTGGTGGAAGCCGTAGACGCATCAGGATTTCCGCCGCTCATCAGCATTCTTACATAGTCCAGCTTTACAATATTGCCCGCAGAATAAGTAAATTTCATTTCATTATAAAAAGAATAGGAAGAGCTTCCGCCTACCTTTTTCTTTTCTACGATCCGGTATAAGCTTCCGCCTGCATCATAATATACGGTAAAATCACTGTGATTGGCAGAGCTCATAATCGTCTGATCCATGGTGAATGAAGACAATTTCCCGCTGGTATAACTAAGTGCATACAGATTGTCCGTCGCATGAGGGGTTGCATTGTCCTGAATTTTGATCTGCGAAATCGCAGACCCCGTATATGTTACCGTTGAAAGACTTGCATTGGCGGATCCCGCATCTCTGATGTACACCTGGGAAAGCATTCCTCCATTCGTTACATACTCTTCCAGGTCTTTGCTTCCGTTGTTTATTTTACTCAGGATTCTCGGCCCGGTAATCGTAGCTGTAGACGAAGCATTTTTATTCTGATTCGGCGGATCTTCTGTGGTATTGTCACAAGAAACAACAAAACCCAATGCCAGAGCTGCCAGAGAAGAGAGAAAGTATTTTTTTACCATAAATTATTAATTTTTAATGCCGTCAAATATAATTTATTTTCACTTACCATATCATTAAATTCATAAATAAATCATCTTCAAAACAAAAAATTCTAAAAATTTCCGCTTTCCGGAGTTTTGATTTGTTTAAAAATAAAAGAGCCGCACTGAAAAATCAATGCGGCTATTTTATATTCTGAAATAAGGGCTATCAGTCTTCGCTTTTTAGAATCGATTTCAAAAGGGCATTCACCTCGTCCACATTGGCAACCCGGTCTTTTCTCATCATCAGCTGACTGCCTTCTTTTCCTGTTTTTTCCTTCAGCTGGGCCTGCGCCGGATTGTTCGTAAGGTAATTGATGATTTTTCTGAATTTGCTTGTCTGGTAAAACTTATCTTGTGGATTGCCCGGGAAATAGCCCAGGAATACCCCGTTCTTCATGACAATTTTTTCGAAACCGATATCGGCGGCCAGCCATTTTAAACTCACACTCTTCAGCAGGTTTACCGCTTCTTTCGGCAGTTCACCGAAACGGTCGATCAGCTCCGATTCAAATTTCGTCAGGTTTTCCTCATTATCGATTTCGGCTAGCTTCTGATACAGCAGCAGCCTTTCCTCCGTATTTGAAATATACCAGTCCGGCAGCATCAGCTCCAGGTCAGTATCAATATTTACATCTTTGGTTGTTTTAAAAAGCTTGTTCCTTTCCTCTTCATTTTCAAAAAGATTTTCGAATTCCTGATCGTCTTTCAGCTCTTCCAAGGCTTCCTGCATCAGTTTCTGATACGTTTCAAAACCCATTTCATTAATAAAGCCGCTTTGTTCCGCTCCCAAGAGGTCTCCCGCACCACGGATTTCAAGATCTTTCATTGCAATCTGGAAACCGCTTCCCAGATCGGAAAACTGCTCAATGGCTTCCAGACGCTTCCTGGCATCGGAAGTCATCATGTCGTAAGGTGGTGTAATCAGGTAGCAGAATGCCTTCCGGTTGCTCCGCCCCACCCGTCCTCTCATCTGGTGAAGGTCTGCCATCCCGAAGCGGTGGGCATCATTAATGAAGATGGTATTCGCATTCGGAACATCCACGCCGCTTTCCACGATGGTGGTCGATACCAGGACATCATATTTCCCTTCCATGAAATCCAGGACATTTTTTTCCAGCTGCCTGCCTTCCATCTGTCCGTGGCCGGTAATCACCCTAGCATCGGGAACGAGCCTCTGGATCAGTCCTGCAATATCTTTGAGGTTTTCCACCCTGTTGTTGATGAAATACACCTGCCCGTCACGCTGCAGCTCATAAGAAACGGCATCCCGGATAATCTCTTCATTGAAACCGATGAGCTGGGTATCTACAGGCTGCCTGTTGGGCGGTGGCGTTTTGATCACCGATAAATCCCTTGCGGCCATCAGGGAAAACTGCAGCGTTCTCGGAATCGGCGTTGCCGTTAATGTCAAGGTATCAACATCTGATTTTAAGGTCTTCAGTTTATCCTTTACCGAAACGCCGAACTTATGTTCCTCGTCAATAATCAGCAGACCCAGATCTTTAAATTTAACGGAAGTACCTGCCAGCTGGTGGGTTCCGATGATGATGTCGACTTTTCCGTTCTTAAGATCCTGCAGGGTTTCCGACTTCTGTTTGGCCGTTCTGAAACGGTTGACGTAAGCTACATTTACCGGAAAATCTTTCAGCCGGTCTTTAAAACTCCGGTAATGCTGGAAAGCGAGGATCGTTGTCGGAACAAGAACCGCTACCTGCTTGCCGTCTGTGGCCGCTTTGAATGCCGCACGGATGGCGACTTCCGTTTTGCCGAAACCTACATCCCCGCACACCAGCCGGTCCATTACGGTATCGTTTTCCATATCGCGCTTCACATCGATGGTGGCTTTTTCCTGGTCCGGCGTGTCTTCATAAAGGAAGCTTGCCTCCAGCTCATTCTGCAGATAAGAATCCGGTGTGTAAGCAAAACCTTTCGCCGATTTTCGCTGCGCATATAATTTAATAAGGTCAAAAGCAAGCTGTTTTACCCTTGCCTTTGTTTTTTGTTTTAAAGATTTCCAGGTTGGCGATCCCAGTTTGCTCAGAACAATTTCCCGGCCTTCCGGACCGTTGTACTTGGAAATTTTATGGAGGGAATGGATGCTTACATACAACAGATCGCCGTTCTTATAGGTAAGTTTAAAACATTCCTGAATTTTCCCGTCGTTGTTTACTTTCACCAGCCCCATGAATTTTCCGATCCCGTGGTCGATGTGTGCAATATAATCGCCGATCTTCAGGGACATCAGGTCTTTTAAGGTAAGCTGTTCGGATTTGGCAAACGTATTTTTGGCTTTATACCGCTGGTAACGGTCAAAGATCTGGTGATCGGTATACACCAGAAATTTATGATCGGTGTCTACAAATCCTTCATGAATTTCCGATTTAAAGCTTTTAAATGGCAGCTCGTGTTCCAGTTCCTCAAAAATAGACTCGAGCCGCTCCCTCTGCTTTTCAGAAGAAAAGGAAATCCAGGTATCAAAACCTTCCTTTTGTTTTCCTTCAAGATCTTCAATGAGCAGTTCAAAATTTTTATGAAAAGAAGGCTGTGCCGTCTGATCCATTTTAAGCTCTGCTAATTCGATCAGCCCTTCGATGGGAACCGCCCCGAAATCAACGGTTCTGAATTTTTTATAATCAAACAGGAACTCCTGATCGGAGATAAACAGCTCCTGCGGTGCGCGGTGGGCAATATCTTTGCTTAAAGCATCATATTTTTCCAGGGATTTTTCATAAAATGCCCGCAGCTTCTGCATTCCGACAATTCCGTTCTTAGAAACGACGAAGCTTCCCTCAGGCAGCAGCTGAAGCAAAGAAACCCGGCTGCCCGTTACCGTAAAGTTCATATTGGAAACCAACTGGAAACCGGTTACCTTATCGATCGAAAGCTGTGTCTCGATGTCGAACGTTTTAATGCCTTCCACTTCATTCCCGAAGAATGTAATCCTGTAAGGTTTTTCATTGGAATAGGAAAAGACGTCCACGATCCCGCCCCGTACGGAAAACTCACCCGGCTCGGAAACGAAATCCGCCTGCTGGAAATTATAATGGTTCAACAGCTCGTCCACAAAATCGAAATCGAGTTGATCGCCTACTTTTATATGATGGGAGATGGCTTTAAAATCTTCTTTTTTCAACACTTTTTCAGACAGTGCCCCGGCGTAGGCCACAATTACTTTGGGAGATTTTTCCGAGGTGATCCGGTTGATGGCTTCCGTTCTCAGGACCAAATTCGCATTCTGGGTTTTTTCTACCTGATACGGCTCGAGGTGAGTAGCCGGAAAATAAAGGATCTTTTGCTTTCCAAGCAGGTCTTCCATTTCCGTATTGGCATACAAAGCATCTTCTTTGTCGTCCACCACGTACAGGATATGTTTTTTCTGCGTCAGGAAAAGCTCTGCCACAAACAGGGAAACGGAAGATCCCGCGCTTCCCTTTACAGAAATATGTTGATTGTTTTCCAATTGGGTAAAAATCTCCTTTCCGAATTCTTTCTGAAGCAGGTCCGGAAGAAATTTTTCGCTGATGGTTTTTAACTGCATAAAAATATTTTGGTATAAACGGCAAAATCGATTCCGGAAGTCCCCGAAATCGTTTGATCTACACAAAGATAAGGATAAATATCCTTTATTAAAAGGAAAACTCAGGATACGAGGCCTTTTGTACGAAAAGAAAATCTTAATGTTTTGCCAAAATACAAGCTTAAAAAGTTAAAATAATCATCTGCCGGCTAAGTGGCACTTCATTTGAATATTAGTGGTCAAGAACCATTAAAGAAATATTATTATGAAAAAAGCAATCAGAATTCTGGGATTATTCCTATTAACATTTTTTGTAGTCACGGCCGTATCTTGTAGTGATGACGATGATCCCGCAAACAACGACTTCTTTGCAGGAACTTATAAAGGAAGTGTATCGTACAGCGGAGACGGGAACAACATCAGCACCAACGACGGAAGCGTTTTTGTAACTAAAATCGCAAGCGGAACGAAATATAACTTTGCATTCTCGAACAGCATTCCGGATCTTAACGGAATCGAATTCAATCAGCAAGGTGATAATACATTAGTAATGGTAGGATCTACTGCTACTTCTTATATCAGAATCGACAATAACGAATTGAAGATTTACTATAATAGAGATGGAAAAACGTGGACAGCCAACGCTACCCGTTAATTAACTTTTCATACATATGTCAGGACCTGCTTTTCCTTTTTAGGGAAAGCAGGTTTTTTATTCAGGAAACAGCAGGTTAAATAAGGTTACATTAAAATCATCCGTTTACCCTTAAGTTCAGCCAAACCTTCAGATTGATGGCTGAGTAAGTATGGACCTATAAAAGATTTAATCTTTTTTTAAGCTGTAATAAACTTTAGTTAAGTTTGAAAAAGACTGCTTTCCAGTCTGTTTTTTGTATAACTTTGATTCAACAAAAAAAACAAAACGTACCCATTATGAAAAAATTTTTAACCGCAATGTCTGTTGTTTTAGGACTGGGACTTGCAACGGCACAGCACACTGCTACGGCTGCGAAAACTCAAACGGTAAAAACAGTTAAACCCGTTAAACAGACAATGCCTGCAGCAACGGCAAAGCCGGCTGCGACAGTAAAACCTTCAGCGGCGCCTGCGGCGGCGAAAATGAAGAAAGACGGAACTCCTGATAAAAGATATAAGGAGAATAAAAACCTGAAAAAGGACGGGACTCCTGACAAAAGGTACAAAGCCAATAAGTAATCAACATTATAGTTGTTATTTTCATAATCAAATTTCGAAGACCGATGCATACTCATTCATCGGTTTTTTTGTGCCTTATTTTCTGAAAATGGCGTACAATTCTTCAGTTATTTATAAATTTGAACCATGTTAAACTTCCTAAAGAAAACAGCCGCTCTACTCTGGGCGAAAAAACACGTCCGGAATGCAGAAGAATTCAAAAGAAATTCAGAAAGGAACCAGGAGGAGCTGCTGCTGTCTTTAACAGCCACAGCGAAAAAGACCCTGTTCGGAAGAGAACATGATTTTGAAAACATCAGATCGGTAAAAGATTTCCAGAGCCGCGTAAAAGTCGGCGATTATGAAGACTTAAAGCCCTACATCGAAAGGGTAAAAAGAGGCCAGGCCAACATCCTCTGGACCGATGTTCCTGAGTATTTTGCTAAAACTTCCGGAACGACTTCCGGCTCCAAATACATCCCGATCTCCAAAGAGGGAATGCCTTTTCAGGTAAAAGGTGCCCAAAGTGCGCTCTTTCATTACATTGCTAAAAAAAACAATGCCGATTTTGTAAGCGGAAAAATGATTTTTCTTCAGGGAAGCCCCGAACTGGAGGAGGTTTTCGGAATAAAAACCGGACGGCTTTCCGGAATTGTTGCCCACCACATCCCCCAATATTTACAGAAAAACAGGCTTCCGAGCTGGGAAACCAATATGATGGAAGACTGGGAGGCCAAAGTAGATAAAATTGTTGAAGAAACCGAAAAAGAAAACATGACCCTGATTTCCGGAATTCCGCCCTGGCTGATCATGTATTTTGAAAAACTCACCGGAAAGCACGGAAAAAAAATCAAACAGATTTTTCCCAACCTCCAGCTTATCGTAACCGGCGGGGTTAATTATGAGCCATACCGCGACAAAATGGAAGAACTGCTGGGCGGACCCGTGGATATCGTGCAGACCTTTCCGGCTTCAGAGGGATTTTTTGCTTTTCAGGATGATTATGCGAAAGAAGGATTGCTGCTTTTAACCGATCACGGGATTTTTTATGAATTCATTCCGCTGGAGGAATACGGAAAGCCGGACGCCAGACGGTTAACCCTGAAAGAAACAGAGCTTCATAAGGACTATGCCCTGATTTTAACCACCAATTCCGGACTCTGGGCCTATTCGATCGGTGATGTCGTAAGGTTTATCGATAAAAAGCCTTACCGGATTTTGGTAAGCGGCCGGACGAAACATTTTACTTCCGCTTTCGGCGAACACGTAATTGCATTTGAAGTGGAAGAAGCCTTAAAAGCAGCATTGGAAAAATATCCTGCCCAGGTTACGGAATTCCATCTTGCACCCCAGGTAAACCCTTCCGAAGGGCTTCCTTATCATGAATGGTTTATTGAATTTGAAAAGGAACCTGAGAATCCGGAACTTTTCAGACAGGAACTGGACGACCAGCTGCGAAAACGGAACACCTATTACAACGACCTGATCTCAGGAAATATTTTGCAGAAGCTCCACATTACCGGATTACAGAAAAATGCATTTCAGGAATATGCCAAATCGCAGGGCAAACTGGGAGGCCAGAATAAAATTCCGCGACTGTCCAATGACAGAAAAATCGCGGATTTATTGGAAAAATACAAACTTTAACGACATTTTCTCAATTCTGGAAACGTATATTGGAAAAAAATTATAAATTTGGAAAACTAAAAAATAATAATGAAAGCATCTGTACTTTTAAAATCATCTTTATTGACGTCGTTATTTGTCATTTCATCTTGTGCCACCACAAAATACAGTATGGATACTGCTAAAAACGATTACTCCAATCTTGAGGCAGGAAAAATGTATACGGTCATGATGAGGGATGGTTCGAAAAATCAAAAAATGTTATTCCGTAATGTAGAAGGAGATAATCTGATCGGAACTGCAGGCAAAAAAGACAGTACAGTGGTAACGATCCCGAAAGCGAATGTAGCTGGGGTAAGAGACAGCAGAAAGGCCGGTATCGCTACCGGAGCCGTGGTTATCGGGGCAGCCGGAGTAGCCGCTCTGGTATTCAGCGCTTCAAGGGCAGACTAAAATAGATTTTATCTTTTAGCCGTCATTTAATTTTTCATTTAAAAAATTAACTATAATAATAGCCTCAAGTCAATATTTGAGGCTATTTTTGTCGGATGATGTCTTTTACCCCGTTACAGACGTTGAAAAACGTTGAATTCAGAAACCTTCTTACGGGAAGATTTTTTATTGTTCTGGCTTTCAGAATGCTCGCTACTTTACTTGGATGGTGGGTGTATCAATTAACAAAAGACCCTTTTTCGATCGGGCTTATCGGTCTTTCTGAGGTGATTCCGGCTGTAAGCTGCGCTTTGTATGCAGGGCATGTGATCGATATGAATGAGAAGAAAAAGCTGCTGCTGATCTGCAACTATGCCTACATTTTCCTGATCGGCCTGTTGCTGATCCCCGCTTTTCTGGATGTGCGGATGCACTTTACCGGACATGAGATTACCTATTTTATTTACGGGGTTATTTTCTTTACCGGGATTGCAAGAGCGTTTATAGGACCGATTGTTCCGGTGATGATTCCCAAAATCGTAAAGAAAGAAAATCTTCCGAATGCCGTTACGCTGAACCAGGCTACTTTTCTGATTTCTTCCGTCTGCGGGCACGCAATAGGCGGTTTCCTGATCGGCTATTTCGGGATCAAATGGACGCTGTTGGTGATCATTTTTCTGATCTTTCTGGCCTCGCTCTTCTTTTTTCAGTTAAATAAACAGTATTCCGAATACAAAAAAGAGAATATTAACGTTATAGATAGTATGCGGGAAGGAATTTCCTATATTTTTAAAACTAAAGAAATTCTGGGAGCGCTTTGTTTGGATATGTTTGCCGTCCTTTTCGGAGGTGCCGTTGCGATGATTCCCGTCTATGCAACCGACATTCTGAAGGTAGGAGCGGAAGGTTTCGGATTGCTGAATGCCGCATCTGATATCGGGTCGATGTGTATCATCACCCTTTTATCGATCATTCCTTTAAGAAAAAACCAGGGCAAGATTTTACTTGCCGTTGTTACAGGTTTCGGGCTTTGCATTATCGGCTTCGGACTGTCGACCTGGTATTGGCTTTCCTTTATGTTCCTGGTAATGAGCGGCATGCTGGACGGAATTTCGGTGGTCATCAGAGGAACAATCGTTCAGCTTAAGACCCCGGACAACATCAGAGGACGGGTAATGAGTGTGAATTCCATATTCATTATGTCGAGTAACGAGATGGGACAGTTTGAAAGCGGGCTTTCCGCAAAATTATTAGGCGTGGTACGTTCGGTGGTTTTCGGAGGCACGATGACCGTGTTAATAGCACTGATTGTGGGCAGTACAAATCCCAAACTAAGAAAAATGCAATATTAAAAAAATATAAGCTATTTTATTAAATTAATCTTAAAAACTTTAATTCAAAGTTAATAATTTTTTATATTTGTGATATAAAAATTCCCCTTACATGAAAAGAACTTTACTTATTTTATTTTCATTATCGATGTGTGCATTGAGCTTTGCCCAAACATCTTATGAAAAAAGCTTAGCGACCCAGATTACGAAATTGGAGTCTGCAAAAAAACCTGAGGACTTTCAGCAGTCCAAGGATTATTTTATGAAATATGTTAACAGCCTTTCCAGAGGTACAGAAACTCAAAAAGAAGACTGGAGAGCTTATTACTACACGGCTTTATCATTGATCAGAAGTGATATAGCTTCCCAGCAGGCAGGCAATATGCCAAATATCGAGGAGACTTCTTCTTTAGCAGAAAAATACATTGCCGGAATATTCGTAAAAAATCCTGACAATGCAGAAGCAAATATTCTTTTATCGCAAATTTATGTGCTAAAATCACTGAATAATGCAACCGGGAGTCCTTCCGATTTAGCTAAAGCAAACGAATATTTGGCCAAAGCAGAATCAAAAGACAAGAACAATCCAAGAATCGACGTCATAAAAGGTGAAATCGCATTGAATTCTCCGGTAAAAAACGGAGGAGATAAGGAACTGGCAAAAACCTATTTCAATTCAGCCTTGGCTAAATTTAAGACTTATCGTAAAAAATCCAGTCTTGATCCGAACTGGGGAAAAGAAGATGCCAACTATTATCTGTCTGTTATTAAATAACATATCTTTATTAAGATCATTTTTACCATTATGAAAAAATTCTACCTTATATTATTACTCACCTTATCACAGATCTTTTTTGCACAGTCTGACTGTGCATCTGCAATACCGGTCTGTGGAAATTCAGGGATCTCTTATTTTCCTACAGGTCCCGGAATCATAGATGATCAGGTAAATGCCAACGGAAGCTGTTTAAGTGCGAACGAGCATTATTCCGTATGGTATCAGTTCACGGTGGCTACCTCCGGGACTTTAACGTTTACCATATCCCCTCAGGCACCATTCACTGCCGATTATGATTTTGCGGTATATGGACCCAATAAAACATGTGGGACTAAAGGTGCCCCGATACGATGCAATTATGCAGGTGCGCAGCCTGCTCCAAACCAAACAGGATTACAGACCGGCCTTACCTCTAATTCCGGTGCATGGAGTCCTGCGCTGAACGTTGTGGCCGGCGAATCATATTATCTTATTGTAGACAACTGGTCCGGAGCAAATGCAGCAATGGCTTTTTCATTAACTTGGGGTGGTACAGCTACCTTAACGTCGCCGTTTAACGATCCTACAATTCAGCCTAATCCGTTTAACCCAATCGGAATTCCGGGAGCAACACCATCAGATCCGAGACTCATAGAAATATGTGATATTACAGCTCCGTATAACTTCCAAAGCAACAGCACCAATATCATCAATGGAAATCCGAATTTCTATGTGAAGTATTACAGAACATCCAACGATGCCTTAGCTGATGTAAATGCAATTACAGCACCGATTGTTATTAATAATACAGATACGTATTATTACACCGTTCGTTATCAGGACCCGGCCAACCCCAACAATCCGACAAACAAATGCTTCAACATCAACGCATTTAAGTTTAAAGACGTAACCTTTAAGGCAACCAATGCCAGTCTGACGGAATGTAATAACAATAATAACGGCGTTGCAGTGTATAACCTGACGACAACAACATTATATACTCCGAACCCGAACTACACCTATACGATAAAGTATTATCCAACCATAGCGGATGCCAATAACGGGACCAACGAAATTACCACGCCATGGGCTTATACTTCGTCTACCGGAGATGTATATGCAAAGATAACAACCAACTTAGGATGTTCTGATATTGCAAAAATCACCTTAAACTTCTATCCTGTAGTCACGGTTCAGGATATTACCCTCAGATCATGCTATATTGCAGCAAATCCTGCAACGGCTTCATTTGATCTTACCACAGCGCCTGTTACCTCGCAGCAGGCAACCAAAACCTATTATCCGTCTCTTGCAGATGCGATAGCAGGAACCAACCCGATCTCAAACCCATCATTATATATTTCTCCAAACGGCGTGGTTTTCGTAAAGGCAACCAACGCAAACGGATGTTATGGTGTGGCTAAAGTAACACTGGTTGTGCTTCCTCCGGTTTATTCCAGCCTGCTGGAAGACAAAATCATCTGTATGGAAGATACCACTACCCTGGATGCTGGCCCTGGATTCACTTCTTACAAGTGGAGCACCGGTGCAACGTCACAGACGATCAATAATGTATCGGTAGGTACTTACTGGGTAGAGCTTAAAACAGGGGAATGCGTAACAAGACAGACCGTAAAAGTCTATCCTTCCGAGCAGCCTGTTATTTCAAATATCGATATCACCAACAATACCATAACGGCAAATGTGGTCGGCGGAACTGCTCCTTACAAATATTCATTGGACGGAATTAAGTGGCAGGATACTAATGTCTTCAACGATGTTCCGAGAGGTGACAATACCGTTTATGTAAAAGATGATTATGACTGTGATCCGATTACAGTAACCGTAGTGGTTCCTAATCTCGTCAATGTAATTACTCCAAACGGAGACGGTGTGAACGATGTGATTGATTATTCCGCTTTAGCCGGTAAGAAAGGTTTAGTCTTAACAATTTACGACCGGTATGGCGTAAAAGTTGGCCAGGCCGATAAATCCAACGGCTACAAATGGGACGGAACGACACTGGGCAAAAAAGTTCCTACGGGAACTTACTGGTACTCGGTAGAGTGGAATGAAAATGATAAAAAGAATACACCATTTAAATTCTCAGGATGGGTGATGGTAAAAAATAGAGAATAAAACTATTGACAGTAAAAAAAACCGCTTGGTAAAAGCGGTTTTTTTCACATTTAATACAAAAAAATTAAATCATATTAAAAATCAGTTATAATGAAGAAATTATTACTTCTGACTGTCTTGTTTCTGTCGCAACTGCTGTTTTCACAATCAGATTGCATCACAGCAATTCCAGTCTGCGGAAACTCAGACATTTCTTATAATCCCAGCAGTTCAGGTACTGTTCAGGAAGCCACTTCGGCAAGCTGCCTGGACGTAGAGCACTACTCGGTATGGTATGTTTTTACAGCAGCAACTACCGGAACTATTGAATTTACCATTACTCCGAATACCGTTCCCAATGTAACGCATTACGATTATGACTTTGCCGTTTACGGGCCGAACATCAACTGTGCCACTTGGGATTTCGGGAATGCTATCAAATGTAACTTCTCCGGGACAAGCGGTCCGACAGGGCTTAGCTCAACGATTACCGGATCTCAGTGGGAAACTCCATTAAACGTAACGGCAGGCGAAACTTATTATCTTCTGATCGACAACTATATTCCCAGTAATCCTTACGGGTTTTCTTTAACGTGGGGCGGAACAGCTTCTTTGACATCTGCATTCAACGACCCTGCATTAACGCCGAACCCGTTCATTACACCCGGTTCGCCAGCTGCAAACCCGGCTGATCCGAATGAGATCTTAAAATGTGCGCTGCCGACCATGTTCGATTTCAGCACATTATCAACAGGAATCATCAATGGAAATCCGAACTTTTCCGTGTCTTATCACTTAACAAGTAATGATGCGATTACGGGAGCTGCACCGATTACGACACCGATCATGGTAAATGCAACTACCATTTATTATTACAGAATCAAATACACCGACCCGGTAGACCCGACCAATCCTAAAAACGGCTGTTTCCAGGTGGGGAAATTCAAATTCAGGTCCGGGAATATTGTAGTAAACAATGCCACCATAACGGCTTGTAACTACGATGATACCGGCATCGGATATTTCGACTTGAATTCGGCTAACGTATACGGGCCTACCAATGTGACAAAAACGTATTATCCGACGATGGCGGACCTTAATGCAGGAACCAACCAGATCACTACCCCTTCATCGTATGCATCTGCTCCTAAAAAAGTATATGTAAAGATCGTTACCAGTGAAGGCTGCGTGGGAACAGGAGAAATTACCCTACAGTTCCTGCCGGCCTTAACCGTAGTTCCTGCTACCGTAAATGCCTGTAATAACAATAATGCAGGAACCGGAGTTTTCGATTTAACGGCACCGGATGTTTATCCTACGTCTACCAATGTGACGAAAAAGTACTATCCTACGATTGTGGATATGAACGCCGGAACCAATGAGATCACCAATCCTGCCGCTTATACTTCTGCCGCACCAAAGACGGTTTACGTAAAAGTGAGAACACCACAGGGATGTACCGGATACAACCAGATCAAACTGGAGTTCTATCCGGTTGTGGCAGTAAATGATGCCAGCGTAGAAGAATGTTATATCGAATCCAATGTAACCAACGCTGCATTTAATCTGACCCAGGTAAATGTAACCTCGCAAACCAGCGTTACGAAGAAATATTTCAAAACCCTGGCAGATGCCATTGCAGGAACCAATGAAATCATCAATGCTGATACTTATATTTCCACAACAGGTGTTGTCTATGTAAAAGTAATAAGCATACAAAACTGTTATGCCATTGCAAAAATCAACCTGAAAGTTCTTCCTCCTGTTAAGTCAAGCGTTCTTAAAGACAAGATCATTTGTATTGAAAATAAAACAACGCTGGACGCAGGCCCTGGATTTGACGCTTATGAATGGAGCACCGGTGCTACGACATCCTCAATCACCAATGTAGGTGCAGGAGCATACTGGGTAAAACTGAAAACAGGAAAATGCTGGACGTTGCAGGAAGTAAAAGTCAATGCTTCTGCGCAGCCTGTCGTTACGAATATTGAAATCACCAATGATTCATTCACCATAACAGTTAACGGAGGCAAAGGTCCTTATCAGTATTCATTGGACGGTACCACCTGGCAGGATTCCAATGTTTTCACCGGACTTCCGAGAGGAGAAAACAAAGTGTATGTAAGGGATTCTTACAATTGTAACCCGATCAGCGTTCAGGTAACGGTTCCGAATCTCCTGAATGCCATTACGCCGAACGGCGACAACAAAAACGACTATATCGATTATTCAGCTTTAGCCTATAAGAAAAATCTTGTTTTCACGGTATACGACCGATACGGAAACATGATTTATAAAGCGGATAAAATCAGAAATTACACATGGGACGGAACTTCCAACGGTAAAAAAATCGTGACCGGAACCTATTGGTATACCATTACGTGGACCGAAAACGATAAAAACAATACCGAAACCAAATACAGCGGATGGGTATTGGTAAAAAATATCAACTAGAAGAAAATAATTCATCTTCAAATTATAATCACCTCAGTCTTGGGGTGATTTTTTTATCCACAGGCCTCAACCTTATCCTGCAATAAATCCCGGTAAAATTGTGTTTATAAATTGTTGAATACTATTTTTTAATTGAATTTTCAAAAAAACTATCTTTGCAGAACTATGGCGCAGAAAGAAACATTATCGACATTGACGAACGGAAACTTTGCAAAGGAACTCTCTATTGCCGACGGGAAGATGCCGCCCAACGCACTGGATTTCGAAAGGCTGGTGATCGGAACCTTTTTAATTGACAAAAAAGGCCTAGACCACTCCATCGATTTGCTGACCCCGGAGGTTTTCTATGATCCGAGACATCAGGTCATCTTTTCTGCCATTTTAAAATTATACGAAGGCAACCAGCCGGTCGATCTGATGACCATTATTCAGGCCCTGAAAAAAGAAGGAAAATTGAACCCGGCAGGCGGAGACAGCTACATCATCGATCTGACGATGGGGGTAAGCTCATCGGCGCACATCGAATATCACGTGCGGGTTATCCTCGAAAAATATATTTTAAGAAGCCTGATTAATGTTTCAGCCAATGTAATCGATGCTTCGTACAAAGAATCGACGGATGTTTTCGAACTTTTAGACAAAGCCGAGCAGTCTTTTTTTGAAATTACCAACGGAACCATTAAAAAAGGATTCGACACTGCCAACTCATTGGTGAAGCAGGCCATCGACACAATTAAATCCCTGAAGGACAAAGAAGGGCTCTCCGGGGTACCGTCCGGGTTCCGTGATGTGGATAAAGAAACCGGGGGGTGGCAGAATTCCGACCTTATTATTATTGCGGCACGTCCGGCGATGGGGAAAACAGCATTCCTCCTTTCCATGGCCCGAAATATTGCGGTCGGCCACAAAATTCCGATGGCATTATTCTCACTCGAGATGGCTTCAGTACAGCTGATCACAAGGATGATCGCTTCTGAAACGAGAATTTCATCAGAAAAACTCAGAAAAGGGACACTGGACGATGAAGAATGGCAAAGGCTGTTCTCCAATGTATCGGAACTGGAAAATGCACCGTTATATATTGACGAAACCCCTTCCCTTTCCATCTTCGACTTCCGGGCGAAATGCCGGAGACTGGTCATGCAGCATGGCGTAAAAATCATCATGGTCGATTATCTCCAGCTGATGACCGCAGGCGGCGGCAGTGGAAAAGGCGCCGGAAACCGGGAACAGGAAATTTCCATGATCTCCCGTTCATTAAAGGCCATCGCCAAAGAACTGAATGTTCCTGTAATAGCACTGTCCCAGCTTTCACGAAGTGTCGAAACCCGCCCCGGAAAAAGACCGCAGCTTTCCGACCTCAGGGAATCCGGAGCGATTGAGCAGGATGCGGATATCGTATCCTTTATCTTCAGACCGGAATATTATAAGATTACCGTATGGGATAACGATGAAGAAGGCCAGGAAACCTCTACGGAAAACCAGGCGGAACTCATCATCGCCAAGCACCGGAACGGGGCGACTGCCGACGTGCGCCTATCCTTCCTTAAACATTTTGCAAAATTTGCCGATATCGAAATGGCGTTCGACGGAGGCGGCGGACCGATGGGCTATAGTTCTGCCGGCGGATTGTTGGGAGAGCCGAGCGGTTTCGATAAGATTAAAACCACCATCCAGCCGGGAGCTGCTTTTGATCTGCCGGACAGCTCAAAACTTTCGGGATCTTCCATGAATGATTTTGACGACGATGATGATTTTCCTTTCTAAAAAGTAAGGTTAAATCTTCCTGAATCCTAAACTAACCTGAGCCCTTGGCCTCAACCCGATATGAGAATTGAAATATACACCGACGGAGCATGCAGCGGAAATCCCGGAAAAGGCGGATATGGAATCCTCATGCGCGTCCCTGAAAAAAATTACCAGAAAACATTCTCCAAAGGTTTCAGGAAAACCACCAACAACCGAATGGAATTGCTGGCGGTGATTACCGCACTGGAAAAGCTGAAATCCCCTGATAATGATATCCATATTTACACCGACAGTAAATATGTGGCTGATGCCATCAATCAGAACTGGCTCGCCGGATGGATCAGACGGGGCTGGAAAAATGTAAAAAACCCTGATCTGTGGCAAAAATTTGTTGTTCTCTATAATCTTCATAAGCCTAAAATGCATTGGATCAAGGGCCACGCCGGGCATTTTGAAAATGAGCTGTGCGATAAGCTGGCAGTGGCAGCCGCCGCTTCACCGAATCTGGAAACAGACTTCTATTTTGAAAACCTGGAAAACAATACTTTATTCTAAGATAAATTTGAGATTATTCAATTTACTTACGAGATAAGTCATCTGGTCAGAAATTGCGGTAAATACCTCAAAAGCTAGTATTTAACTTTTATTTACCTTTTTTTATATTGCAAATTTTGCTATCCTTGACCTATAAAGCAAAGGCTCAGCAAGCTGCTCTGATGAAGTGTAAACTTTGTTTCAAGACGATCATTTTTAAATGAAGATTTAAATTGAATAAGTAACGGATCTCCTGAAGAATCTTTTTCCGGATGGTCTTTCATCAACTCATTTCAAATATAAAATATTTATTTCCAACAACTTAAATCAAAAAAAAATATTATTTAATACCGGCTATTCTATTACGAGAAAAAACTTCCAGCCTCCATCATTTCCTTCTATATTATTAATATGATTCTACTTTAAAATTTACGTTCTTTTGTATCAACTACCACTTCGATCGAAAGTTTTCATTATTTGCCCTGTAAACTTATCATTTCTTGACGAATAATCATCATTTTCGGCAAAATTAACATTGAATACGTATTTATTGGTTGGGATTTAATATCTTTGACAAGTCTAATTTTAAGTATCATAATATATGAATAAAAAACTATTGGCTTGTTTTATCCTGTTTCTATCCTGCTATCTGGGAAAATTCTCAGCTCAGACTTACCAGCTTACAGGAAACCCCGTAGTGACTACAGGATGGGATATAGTTCCTTCCGCAGCAGTTAACAGCGACTTTATTCAGCTTACTGCTGACCAGATATCTCAGGTAGGCGGTATTAAATTAAATGCTCCTATCAATCTTAAATTCTGTGACAAATGGAGGGTGGAATTCGATTTCAGGATCGACGGAAACGGAACGACCAGCTACGGACGGGGTGACGGTTTTGCTTTCTGGTACCTGGCCAATCCTCCCGCTGCCTATACCGCAGGAGGCGGCCTTGGGATTCCCGCCAACTCTACCGGACTGATGGTCGGCTTTGATATCTTCAACAACAGTACCGAAGCACAGATGAGCAAAGTACATGTTCTTTACGGCACCAACAATACGGCCGGATCGAATATTGAATACAACAATACCCCCGGAAGTACTTTTCATACGGCAGACCTTAACCCTACCCAACCCTTTGTAGGCGCTAATTATAAGCACGTAGAAGTATTGGGGCAGGTAGATCCCGCCACTCCCGCCAACTGGATTATCAGTATCAAAATCGACGGGATTACGGTAGTTAACCAATCTTTTGCCCCCTCAGGAGCAGCAACGGGAATGACGCAGGGATACTTCGGATTTTCCGCATCTACCGGAGCGGCAAGTGCCAGACATTCGATTAAAAATGCCAAGATTTTTACGGATAAGGTTTCTATCAACCAGCCGACCGTTTCGGCGAGCGTCTGCCCTAATCCGTCCACGGGTCAGGGAACCATTAACCTAACGACGTTCCAGAGCCAGTTTGTAACCAATCCGGCAAACTTTACCTTCACTTACAGCGTTGGCGGAACTCCGATTGCTAATCCCGCCAACTTCCAGTTCAGCGGAAATACAACGGTGTCAGTACGGATTAAAGACAATGCAGGGCTTTTATGTGATAACCCGGACGGCAAGATCCTGCTGACCCTGTCTCCGTTCACGGCAACCGCGGCAACCCTTACCGAATGTAATAACAACAACGCCGGAACGGCAACTTTCAACCTGACGCTTGCCAATGTAAACGAGCCTGCCGGTTCTACCAAAAAGTTTTATACAACGAT
>JAKOOG010000058.1 GCA_022701545.1 Weeksellaceae bacterium
GCCAGGTAAGCGGCAACCCCTGCCCTGAACCTCTCGTTAAAGAAATGGGTGTAGGAAATATTCGCTTTGTAAACCACCGGGATTTTAGCATCTTTTCCGGTATAATTGATGGTCGGAAGCTGATACTGGGATAAGGTAGGAACCGTTCCGTAATCGTTCCGGTAGCTGATAAAATCCGGTTTCAGGCCGATCTGTGAAGGGTTGACGTCCACCGTCGCCAGATGCCTTCCGTCGAACACCAGGTTGTTAATGATCATGTAATTGTTGATGTCCGATGAAAAGATCCCGGCTCCGAATTTCAGGAAGTCCTTGTTTCCTTCATTGATGTTCCAGTCGAACTGGAATCTCGGCTGAATGATGAACGATTTGATCTGGTTATCCGTCCGGATTCCCATTTCATCATACAGTTTCTGGTTGAATCCTGCTTTCGGATAACCGCCGTAATCCAATCGTAGACCGGCCATTAAATCCAGGCCTCTGGCCACTTTTGCCTGGATCTGCCCGTATACCCCAAGGTTATAAATATTCGATTTTACAGACGGGTCATCCATCAAAGGAACTTCCCGGTAAAAACGGTAAGCAATCTGGTTGTTAAAATTATACAGGTTATCCCCAGTCTGCGCAGGATTCTCCCTGAAATGAAATCTTCCGTTCACCTCACTTCCGTATACGGATTTGGCCATGGTGTACATTAAATCGGCCCCGAAAGTGTATTTAATTTTATCGGTATTGTAGTATAAATTGTCTACCAGCTGGAACACGTTGTTTCTGAAGCTTTCCTGAGCGAAACGGTGCCCTCCGATCTGGATGTTGGTTGCTTTATCGTTTCCATCGATTTTGCTTACGATATTCTCAACGATGGCTCTCGGTACCGGATGCCCGAGCTGATCGTTCTGATAGCTGTCCTGGGACGTGTAAAGATACTGTGCCTTCAGTTCGTTCGTTAAATTGGGCTTCAGGTTAGACCTTAAGGTAAGCAACAGACTGTTGTCCAGGTTTTTATCATTTCCATACGATTCAAACGCAGTAATCGCCGTATTGTCTGCCAACCCGATTTTATTCAGATCATAAGTAAAATTGTTTCTTAAGGTCAATAGGTTTTTTTCGTTGATCTGCCAGTCCAAACGTAGAAAGGCGGCATCGGAATTTCTTACCTTATCGAAGCTTCCGAACTGAGGGCTGGTGGACACGCCGTATTTTGCCCTTGCCACATCCAGGAATTTATTTAAAGTCGCTGTAGTCGTATTCAGCCTCAGCTCGTCCTCATGCGATTGAATGTCTGCAATCTGCAGCGGCCTGGAATCCAACTGGTGGTCCCACGCAACGAAGAAATGCAGTTTATTCTTAATGACCGGCCCGCCTAAAGAGAAACCGAACTGTGAAGTCGAGAAATCAACGTTCCTCTTGTTTCCGCGGATGTCATACGGACTGGAAAGCCAGTTGGTTCTTAAATATTCCCAGGCACTTCCGGAAAATTTGTTGGTTCCGGATTTCGTAACGGCGCTGATGGTTCCGCCGCCGCTTCTTCCCAGTGTCACATCATATTGGTTGGTGGTTACTTTAAATTCCCGCACCGCTTCAATGGAAATGGAAAACGGGGCACCGCTCCGGCTCGTCGTTGCGCCTGCGGAAGTCGGGTTTTTGGCCGTCATTCCGTCGATGGTAAAGTTGGTGGAAGAACCCAGCTGCCCGGAAATGCTTCCGTTCTTACCGCTTAATGGGGATAATTCCGCAAGGTTGGCGAAATTCCTTCCGTTCACCGGCAGGATTCCCATATTTTTTGTGGTGATTGCCGTAGCGGCTCCTAAATTTCCGATTTTATTTTTCAGGTTTCCTACGACGACCACTTCCTCGATGGATTTTTCATTGGCAAGGTCCATATTTACCGTTACCTGGTCGCCGAAATTAACGTTGTAGCCTTCCCTCTTCTCATCATTCACGATCACGGTGTAAGGCCCTCCCAGAGGAATTTCCTTGAAGATATATTCTCCCCTGGAATTGGTTTCCGTTTCCGTTTTAAATCCGGTAGATTCATTAATGATTGTTACTTTTACCTTTTCCTGCGGGGCTTTTCCGGTACCGGTTATTTTCCCGGTGATGGAAGCCTGCGTGGTCTGTGCATAGGCCAGTGTCCCGAAACTCAGAAACAACAACCCCAATACAATTTTTACTCTTTTCATATTTTTCAAATTAGCTGCATGCAAAGGTATCCTGACTTATCGAACCTAGTGTTTACGGGAGTTTTAACATTTTTTAAACTTTATCGGAACCTGATGTTAAATAAACTTTAACACCGAATTTATTTAGTAGATAGTCAGTTCATTGAAATATGTTACGCCTTTTTAATTTTCTCAGAATGGGTAATTGTCTTATTTTTTACATCGGATTTAGCTATTTTTGCTGAAAAGATAGAAACCCGATGTCCGAAAATATCCAACAGAAAATAGAAGACCTCCGCAAGGAACTTCACCAGCACAACGAAAATTATTATCTCCTTGATATGCCGACGATTTCAGATTACGACTTCGATATGCTGCTGGAGGAACTTCGCGACCTGGAAGCCAGACATCCCGAATTTTATGATGAAAATTCCCCTACGGTACGCGTAGGCGGTGGCATTACCAAGGTGTTCCCGACGGTTCAGCATAAATTCAGGATGTATTCCCTGGACAATTCCTA
>JAKOOG010000070.1 GCA_022701545.1 Weeksellaceae bacterium
TCCTTCCGGGGAAAACAGGATTTGTAGAAGCAAGTTATAATGCAGCAAACGCAGGACCGTTCATGAAAACGGTAAACGTTACGACAAGCGACAGCAAAACTCCTAAAACCCTTTCTTTCAAAGGAACAGTAGTAGCTTCGTAATTAATTTTAATCTTGTTATAAAAACAGCCTGGTTATTTTGACCAGGCTGTTTTTATTTTAATTGAAAGCTTGACTTTAAATTAGCATGAATTTGATGAGTCCGGTTTCACTCTTTCTGCCTATGACTTTTTTCGCTTCAGTTTTACGTTCAATTAATCATGTGAGATTATAATTTTCTTATTGGTTTCCTCAGCATCCATCGTAAGTTTCAGGATATAATTCCCCTCCGGAACGGATGAAACATTAATTTCGATACGGCCGGAGACCGGTCTTTCCGCACGCTGTAGAATTATCCTTCCGCTCATATCCAGCATCTGGTATCTTATTTCCGTATTTCTATTGTTTTCGACATCTACATAAATATACTGGCTCGCAGGAACCGGATAAACTTTAATCCCTTTTTCCGCCGATACGTTGGATGTGCTTAAGGTCGTTGCGCAGACGGTTCCTGCTTTTTGTCCATTGGAAATCACATCGACTTTCTGATTTCCGGTGACATAATAATCGAGTTCGGAAGTTACCATCAGGCTCGTGCTGGCACCCAGCCAGTCCTGAAGAAGGGAGGCGAAAATCTGCCGGTAATCGTACCGCCGCTGGTTCTGGTTGTAATAAAAGCTGGTCTGGTTGGTAAACACCGGATGATCGCCTAAAATACCTGCTGCCGCCGCATTTCCGATCACAAAGAACGGAGCCAGATCGCCATGGTCGGTTCCGGTGCTTCCGTTTTCACGAACCTGCCTTCCGAATTCACTGAACGTAACGGTCATGATTTTATTGGCAATGCCCAGCTGCTGGATATCCGCTTGGAAAGCGGCTACCGAATTGGCAATATCGCCCAAGAGGTTGGCGTGGGTTCCCAGGTGGGTGCTTCCGGCCTGCACCTGGTTGACGTGTGTATCGAAGCCGCTCAGGTTGACCTGGAAGATTTTTGTCTTGCTTCCCCCTTTGATCATCCGGGCTACGGTTTTCAGCTGTTTGCCCAATGAAGAATTGGGATAAGTGGTGGTAGAGTTGTTGCCTGCATTAAAAACCTGCATCACCCGGTTATAATACGCATCCATACTTGAAGCTACGCCTTTAATGTAGCTTAAAAGATCGTTGTACTCGGAATTCATCAGGTTTAGATTGCTGAAAATGCTGGACTGGAACCCCGTCATATTATATTCGATGTTTTTTTCTGTCGTGTGCTCGTAAAACAGGCATGGATTGAGATTGCCCATCTGTATGGCCAGCGGATCCGGATTCAGGGTCGTTGGGTTTCCGGCCAGCCCGGGATATAAAGCGCCCAGGTACCGTCCGAATATCCCATCCAGAAGATCCGAATTGGTAGAACCATCCTTGCCTGAGAACATCAGGTTTTCCGAGCGGAAATGCGAATAGTTCGGATTGGGATATCCCACACCGTTCATCAGGAGAAGCTTCCCTGAGTCATAAAGGTTTTTAAATCCGGTCATGGAGGGATTCAGGCCGACGAGCTTACCGGATGCTACCGTGCTGTCCAGGGGAATATAGCTTCCGGTTCCTGAACTGTTGATCTTAATGTTCGGACGCAGCGCGGCATAAGTGCCGTACTGGCTTACCGGGATTACCGTATTGAGTCCGTCATTGGCGCCGGCCAGCCTGATAATAACCAGGGCACGGTCGTTCACGGCATCGCAGCTGAGCTGAAAATCCAAAAACTGATTCATAAACCGGGACGGCATTCCGTTGAGGTAGAAAGGAGCACCTACCCCTGCAAGAGAAACTAATTTTAAAAAATCTTTTCTGTTCATGATCTTAGAGTATTTGGAATTCAGGAGATTTAATAATCGCTTTTACCAGCCGGTCGATCGGGATCTTTACATTCGTGGCATTTCCCGAACTGGTATAGTTGTTCCATTCATTCAGCCAGTTGATGGGGCTCAGGTTATTCAGGAAAATGGTTTTGAATTCATCGTAGCGCGTACCGTCCGGTACTTCTACAAACATCATCTGGAGAAATTCGGTTACCAGCGTATCCGCATTTCCCGGATTTGAAAAATAGCCGCTGTCCTTTACAAATGCAGCATTGTTCAACTTGAAAGTAAAGCCGTTATATGTCAATCCATTGATGAAGAAATCGATGGTATTGTTATAGCGTATTCTGAGCGAGGAAGTCGTGATCCAGTTTTTATCGTAGTTCGGGCTGCTTGAGTAAGCGGCATATCCGTTCACCGACTGTGGGCTGAATACCGGCATTCCCATATTGGAAGAGTAATTGCTCACCACGCCCATCAGGCTGTGTATGGCCGACGGATTGGCAGTATAGGAAGGCAGCTGCAGATTAAGCAGAGAAAACAGATGAAGATAAAGCTCTACCGGATTTCTTACGATATTGCCGATGGTCTGATCTCCCGTAATGCTGTCCTCTTCATCATAAAAATGTTTGCTTTTAAGAAGAGTGGTAAGCGTCGGAATGATGTTGTAGTTGTCCGCTTTCAGCGAAGCCGCCAGCGGAACGATGATGCCGTTCTCTATATCGGAAGTGATCGTTCTGCCCACAAAATAGCGGTAGATTCTGCGGCAGTAGGCCTTTGCGGTTTCATCTTTATCGAAAATCATCGTCACAAAATTCTGAAGCTCTGCTTTAATGGTTGCTTCCGTGTTTCCTCCGGTAATCGCCTGGGCATTGAAAGCCGAAGAAAACGTTTTGGTCCCGGTATCATGGGTATTCACTTTTACCTGCCCGGTCGGGATGTTGGTTACCGGATCCAGCGAGGTAAGCCTTGCCGTTTTATCCAGATGGATGGACGAAGTCAGTGAAAAGCCGGTGAGTACCCGCGCGGCCTGCTGTACATCGGTTTCCGTGTAATTCGTATAATTTCCCGCAGCAATCTGGGGACCTTTTAAAATCGTAAAAAGCTCCAGGAATTCCCGGGCATAATTTTGATTGGGACTGTTGCTCTGGTTCAGGTTGTTATTTAAAAACATCAGCATTCTCGCATTTTGGGTAACCCTTACGGCGAGATCTTTAAGGCTGCCATTGGCATGAAATCTTAAAAGCTCTCTATAATCGAAATTCGTCCAGAAAGAGGCGTCGTCATCCGTCACGAAGAGGATGTGCAGAAAATAAACGATTTTGTGCTGTGCTGAAGAATCTTTTAAAGCACTGTGCAGCCACCAGTAAAGATCATATTTTACACTGTTGACGGTGCTTTGGCTGTCCGTAATTGTTGGGTTTGCGGCGGTGGGAACAATGGTTTCCCCAATATTGTTCAGCGGAGAAGGCGGAACCGGACTGCTGAAAGTAAACAATTCCGTCAGCGCCTGCTGAGGGGTCTTGGTAGCAAAATCCAGAATTTTTGCCTTTGTTATATTATAAGTGGTCCGTCTGAGAAGATGGTAGGCATTCGAAAATCCCAGGATATTGGTTTTGGGAACAAGGCTTGGCATGATGGTTTGTATTTTTAAACAAATTTACAATTTTAATGTTAATATGATATTTTATATTTAAATTTAATGTTGTTTTAATATTTATTTAAAGGATATATTGAATTATCGGCGTATTTATAAAGCCGGAAGGTGTATTTTATATATCCTGCATAGTTTTTTAAGTGCCGGAAATAAATATTTATGGTAAATTTACGGGACACACAACGGAACAGAAGTAAAAGTCACCGACATTAAATAACAATTATGAATCTTTATACACAACCCATGCTTCGTGAAGGAGCTTTAAAAGATAAAGTAGCCATCGTAACGGGAGGCGGGAGCGGTCTTGGAAAAGCCATGACCAAATATTTCCTCGATCTGGGCGCAAACGTAGTCATTACTTCCAGAAACCTGGAAAAACTGCAGGGAACCGCCAAGGAACTGGAAGAAGAAACCGGAGGCAAAGTGCTTTGTGTTGCCTGTGACGTACGGAACTGGGAGGAGGTGGAGGCGATGAAGGAAGCCACCCTAAAAGAATTCAGGAAAATCGATATCCTGTTGAATAATGCGGCCGGAAATTTCATCTCGCCAACCGAAAGGCTTACCCATTCTGCCTTCGATGCGGTGCTGGATATTGTTCTGAAAGGAACAAAAAACTGTACCCTTGCCGTAGGCAAGCACTGGATCGATTCCAAAACGCCGGGTACGGTGTTAAATATTGTTACCACCTATTCATGGACGGGTTCTGCCTATGTGGTGCCGTCGGCCTGCGCAAAAGCCGGTGTTTTGGCCATGACAAGATCCCTTGCGGTAGAGTGGGCAAAGTACGGAATCCGTTTCAACGCCATCGCTCCGGGACCTTTCCCGACAAAAGGTGCCTGGGACAGGCTGCTGCCGGGAGACCTTCAGGAGAAATTCGATATGCGGAAAAAGGTGCCATTGAGAAGAGTCGGCGAACATCAGGAGCTGGCTAATCTTGCGGCGTACCTGGTCTCCGATTATTCGGCGTACATGAACGGGGAAGTCGTTACGATAGACGGCGGGGAATGGCTCCAAGGTGCCGGAGAGTTCAATATGCTGGAAGATATCCCGCAGGAAATGTGGGATGCCCTCGAAGCCATGATTAAAGCAAAAAAATCAAACTAAAATATTTCCCTGATGGTTCCTGACTGCCAGGGATTTTTATTTTATGTAATATTTACAGGCTGATTAGACATTAACTAATGTAAAAGTGTTTTTTTCAAATATTCATCAGTTTTTGTAACAAGTTGAAGATTTTATTTACCTATTTTTAAATGTTATAAATCCTTCAACTAATGAAATTAAAATTTTCTAACTGGATTTCCGCTGTTGCGATAGTTGCTTTTGCCGGCAATTCGTATGCTCAGGAATCACCAAAGTACGATTACACAGAGGCTTTTAAGCCGTTTTTTTATACCCAGACCGGTACACCGACGCGGTCTGCAAGCGGACAGCCAGGATATGCCTACTGGCAGAATTCGGCAAGCTATAATTTGAATGTAAGCCTTAACGATGCCAAAAATGAGATTACGGGAACTGCTGAAATTACGTATACCAATAACAGTACGGATCGATTAAGTTTCTTATGGCTGCAGCTGGACCAGAATTTATTTGCAAAAGATTCTCGCGGAAATGCCGTAGTGCCGGTGTCAGGGAGCCGTAACGGTGCTCATGGTGAAGAATTTGACGGCGGATATAGAATAAAATCCGTAAAGCTGGACGGTAAAGAGGTGAAATATACCATTACCGATACCCGGATGCAGATCGACCTTCCTTCCGAACTGAAAGCCCAGGGCGGGGTCGCCAAAATTAAAATAGAATATTCTTTCCTTTCTCCGAAATACGGCTCCGACCGGATGGGAATCGAGGACACGAAGAACGGAAAAATTTATACCATCGCCCAGTGGTATCCGAGAATGTGCGTCTATGATGATGTGCTGGGCTGGAACACGATGCCTTATCTGGGCGCTTCCGAATTCTATCTGGAATATGGGGACATTACCGCAAATATTACGGTTCCTGCCAGCCACTACGTCGTAGCTTCAGGAGAATTGCTGAATCCGAAAGAAGTGTATTCCAGAGAGGAAAACAGCCGATGGGAACAGGCGGGGAAAAGTGATAAGACGGTCATGATACGCACGGAATCCGAGATTGGGAAAAACCAGCAGGCCGGAACGAAAACCTGGAAGTTCAAAATTACCCAGGCCAGGGATTTTGCGTGGGCTTCCTCACCGGCGTTTATCCTGGATGCCGCGAGAATCAATCTTCCTGACGGTAAAAAATCTATGGCCATTTCAGCTTATCCTGCAGAAAGTGCAGGAGACAAGGCATGGGGAAGGTCTACCGAATATACCAAAGCGGCGATCGAACATTATTCCGCAAAATGGTATCCGTATACCTATCCTGCGGCAACCAACGTTGCCGGCAATGAGGGTGGAATGGAATATCCGGGAATCGTATTCTGCCACATGAATTCCAAGGGCAGCGAACTTTGGGGCGTTACCGATCATGAATTCGGGCACAACTGGTTCCCGATGATCGTAGGTTCCAACGAAAGGCTGTTCGCCTGGATGGATGAAGGGTTCAATACATTCATCAACGAGCTTTCTACGGAAGCTTTCAACAAAGGGGAATATTACGAAAAGAAAAATATAGCGCAGATGGGTGCGTTCCTGATGAATGATAATTTCGAACCGATTATGGTAGGACCGGACAATATGAAGGAAAACAGCATCGGGATTTTAGCCTATTACAAGCCGGGGCTGGGGCTGGAAATGCTTAGGGAATCTATTTTGGGGCCTGAAAAATTTGACAAGGCATTCAGAACATATATTGAAAGATGGGCTTTTAAACATCCGACGCCATGGGATTTCTTCCACACCATGGAAAACGTTTCGGGTGAAGAACTGAACTGGTTCTGGAGAGGTTGGTTTATGAATAAATGGAAGATCGATCAGGGCGTGAAAGACGTGAAATATGTCAACGGCGATTCCAAAAACGGAGCCCAGATCACCGTTGAAAATATTGGACAGTTGCCAATGCCGACAACTGTTCAGGTGAAGTTCAAAGACGGGACCGAAAAGACGGTGAAGCTGCCGATTGAAGTCTGGAAAAGAAATAAGGAATGGACCTTTAAGCTGGATTCCACTAAGGAAATCGAACTGGTAAAACTGGATCCGAACTCAAAGATTCCGGATGCGGATGCTAAAAATAATACCTGGACTTCTGCCCAGGCCAAGCCTGTGGAAAAGATCAATATTAAAGATTTTACCGGAGTATACGGCAGCAAGGAGCTTCCGCTGAAAATTACCTTTACGGAAAAAGACAATAAACTCTATGCGCAAGCTACCGGCCAGCAGGCATTCCCGCTGGAATATACCGGAAACAACACGTTTGTTTTTGAAATGGCACAGATTTCCATGACTTTCAGCCAGGATAAAAAAGTCATCACTTTTAATCAGGCTGGAAAGGAATTCAAGTTTACGAAAGAATAGATTTAAATTACAAAGAATATGGTGCGCATTGCTGCATGATATAAATGATAAGGCTGTCTGAAAGGGCAGCTTTTTTAGTATACAATTCCCATAAGTTCTAAAAAGCTGTGAGGCTGGAACACCCTTTTTTTCTATGAACGAAATATAACAGGAAAGTTCAGGGTTTATAGTCCCGCTCTGAGACATAATTTTTATTTTTGTCTGATTCAAAGTAAAAAAATAATGAGTTTAAAATTTTCAATCGTATTTTTATTGGCTTTTGCATTCGGGTTTGCGCAGGATCTTAAGATAATGAGCTTCAACATCAGGCTGAATGTGGATTCGGACAAGGAAAATTCCTGGACCAACAGGAAAGAGGATGTGGAAGATCTGCTGAACTACTATCATCCCGATTATTTCGGCGTGCAGGAAGCGCTGCCGGAGCAGATGAAGGATATCAAAAACGGACTGAAAAACTACGATTATGTAGGCGTTGGCAGGGATGATGGAAAAGAAAAAGGAGAATTCTCGGCAATTTTTTATGATACCAACAGGCTTCAGGTGATTAATTCCGGAACATTCTGGCTTTC
>JAKOOG010000078.1 GCA_022701545.1 Weeksellaceae bacterium
GAGTGCATGTTAGCGGAAATAATATGCAGGGGACGCATGTGAAGATCGTTTTCATATAAAACTTCTTTCACTTTATGGGCCCATTTTTCACCGAAATAGTGGTGTCCTACCCTTTCTCTAAGGATCGAACTGAAATGAATTTCCCGTTCTCTGGTCTGCTTGGCATCTTCAAGGCTTACTTTTGCCAGGTTGTAAATAATCTTGAACAGACGGTCAGGATTATGATCGTCTCCGAAAGTATTGTATGCCCTTAAGGTTTCATCAAAAGTTCTTCCTATTAAAGAAGACAGATGGATCAGGGCCACCTCTTTTTCTTTCCGGCTGAATTTCTTTTCGCCTTTGACCACTTCTTCGATGATTTTGAAAGCACGGGTCGGTTTCCAGTTTTCGTCTTGGGCAAAAGCCAGGTTACGGATCTTATCCGCTTCTATAAATAAAAAGGTAAGGTGGGTAAGAATGTCATAAATCTCGGAGCGGCCCAGAAGAACTTCAATATTCATCTGGTGTTCGTCGATCCGGTAGCAGTTTCTCCTTCTCTTTTTAGGCACAATCGGTTCAAAACTTCCTTTATCAAACCCTTCATCTGAGGTAAGATGAATAAAAGCACATTCTTCAATTCCTTCCGGAAGCCTGTCCAGCACATACATCAACCCGTCCAGTTCCAGCTTGCTCGGAATATTCATGCTCCCGTAAATTTCCGGATTAATGGTCTTCAACAAACTTCTGATCGTCTCCCCCGAAACACCGGCAGGTTTAAAAAAACCTCTGTAAAAGAGGTGTCTCATAGAAATATACAATCTTTCAATTGCTTCCGTTGTTTCTCTTGCTCTAGAATTTGTCATAAAATAAATTTCACACAAATATACAAAATCTCCGTTCAATTTATTTTAAGTAACTTTTAATAAGTCGCTTAACATAATATATAGGTATGGAACTTACTTCCTCATCTTCTTTCGGTAATTGCATTTCCTCAATCCTGTAACTTCCATTCCGGCTTTCTTCATCCATTATCAATATCCGGCAATTCCTCAGGAGCCGGGAACCTGCTTTCCGCTGTATCTTTTCCGCCCGCGCAATGCCCTTCAGGAAAAGGATGCCGCTGCAATCAGGGCTAAGGAGAGCGTCTTCTATTAGAAAACAGACACGGGTACGTCAGACTGCTTTTTTATCTTCATTATTCAGATATTTATGCCCCGCCCCCTTTACCTTAGATATAATCATACTTGAAATTTCAGATGCATTAACCACACCCCTCTTAAAATTTCAAATCTTTGTTTAATTTTTTGTTAAATTTAAGCCAACCCCTTAATTTTTCGGGGTAAAAATATTTTCAATTCAATTTTTTCGTAAATTTGCCCCGTAAAAATCAAACCTAATATGTCAACTTTAAGATTCAAAGCGTTAGAAACTTTACCATTCAAGGACTTTAGAAGAGATAATTCCATTGAAGTTCCTGTAAAATTGTCAGAATTATTCTGCCAGAATGTTTTCTCAGAAGAAACGATGAGAGAATATTTAACGAAAGAGGCATTCAACTCTATTATGGATGCTGTGAAAAAAGGAACTAAAATCCAGAGACACATTGCAGACCAGGTAGCCGTAGCGATGAAAGACTGGGCCATGAGCAAAGGAGTAACCCACTACACGCACTGGTTTCAGCCGCTTACAGGAAGCACTGCCGAAAAACACGATTCGTTCTTTACTCCGATCGAAGGGGGAAGAGCCATCGAAAGATTCAGCGGAAACCTGCTGATCCAGCAGGAGCCGGATGCATCTTCTTTCCCGAATGGAGGAATCAGAAACACTTTTGAAGCGAGAGGTTACACGGCGTGGGATCCTACATCCCCGGCGTTTATTATGGGAACCACTTTATGTATCCCTTCGATTTTTATCTCTTATACCGGAGAAACTTTAGATTATAAAGCCCCTCTTTTAAGAGCCCTGAACGCCGTAGACGAAGCAGCAACCAATGTGATGCAGTATTTCGACAAAAACGTAACCAAAGTAACCCCTACTTTAGGCTGGGAACAGGAATATTTCTTAGTTGATTCCGCATTATACCAATCCCGTCCGGACCTTGTATTAACGGGTAAAACATTGCTAGGGCACTCTCCGGCAAAAGGACAGCAGCTGGATGACCACTATTTCGGTTCTATTCCTACAAGGGTTATGAACTTCATGAAGGAGCTGGAGATCGAATGCATGAAATTGGGTATCCCGGTTACGACCAGACACAACGAGGTGGCACCGAACCAGTTTGAGCTGGCCCCAATGTTTGAAGAAGTAAACGTTGCAGTAGACCACAACTCTCTGTTGATGGACGTTATGGCGAGAATCGCTCACAGACACCATTTCCATATTTTATTCCACGAAAAACCATTTGCGGGAGTAAACGGAAGCGGAAAGCACAACAACTGGTCTTTGGCAACCGATACCGGGGAAAACCTTTTAAGCCCGGGAAGAAATCCTAAGAAAAACCTACAGTTCTTAACGTTCTTTGTAAACACCATCAAAGCGGTTCATGAATATGCAGATCTTTTAAGAGCAAGTATTGCTTCTGCAAGCAACGACCACCGATTGGGAGCCAACGAAGCGCCGCCGGCTATCATTTCCGTGTTTATCGGAAGCCAGCTGTTCAGTGTATTGGAAGAGCTTGAAAAAGTAACCAGCGGAAAACTTTCCCCTGAAGAGAAAACAGAATTAAAATTAAATGTTGTTGGAAAAATTCCTGAAATCTTATTGGATAATACCGATAGAAACAGAACTTCTCCGTTTGCATTTACAGGAAATAAATTCGAGATCAGAGCCGTAGGTTCTTCTGCAAACTGCGCAGAATCCATGACGGTAATGAATACCATCGCAGCAAAACAGTTAAGTGATTTCAAAAAAGAAGTGGATGCTTTAATTGAAACAGGTCTTAAAAAGGATGAAGCGATCTTCAATGTACTAAGAGAATACATCAAGCAGTGCAAGAGCATTATGTTTGAAGGAGACGGATATTCCGACGACTGGGCAAAAGAAGCTGAAAAAAGAGGGTTAAACAACCTGAAGACCACTCCTGAAGCCTTGAAGCAGGAAATGGATGAGAAATTCCTGGCGCTGTACGAAGAAATGGGAATTTTCACGCACAGAGAAGTTGAGGCGAGAAACGAAATCAAATTAGAAAAATATTCTACCGTTATCGATATCGAAGCAAGGGTATTGAGTGATATCGCAAGAAACCATATCATTCCTTCTGCTTTAAATTATCAGAACAGATTGATCGAGAACGTAAAGGGTCTTAAAGAAATCTTCGGTGACAGCGAGTTCAAATCTTTAGCAAAAGAACAGATGAGCCTGATTACCCATATTTCCGAAAACGTATCGAAGATCAAATTGGGGGTGGAAGACCTGATTACAGCAAGAGAAGCCGCAAAAGCGGTAACAGAAAGCCAGAAGCAGGCAGAAGAGTACTGCAATACGGTGAAACCTTTATTTGACGTGATCCGAGAAGCTTCTGATGATCTTGAAATGATGGTGGATGACGAGCTTTGGCCAATGACGAAATACAGAGAAATGTTATTTACAAAGTAACATTTGTAAAGTTCCATATTAGTGAAACTCTCCGATTGTATCGGGGAGTTTTTTTATATTTTAAGACATTATGCAGAATGATTATTTTGATAGGTTACAATACATATTAAGAAGCATTCATCTAAGCTGCGACAAACATAAATAGTAGAATTAAATTGCAAAATCATGCTTAAAATCAACTATTTATTAACAAATAAAATAAGCTGTTTTTTTGAAATATTTTTTTCACTGTGCATTATTCTACAAAAATTAGAATCATTTTGTTAAAGAATCTTAATAAAAAAAACCGCACTCCTTCCTAAAATAGGCGGTTGCGGTTTATTTTTCTTTAACATACGTAAAAAATATGTTAAAATGTGTTAAATAAAGAACCTGACAATTGTCATATAACGGTGCTTTTATACGGATTCTATATTTTTGTATTGCTTTTGAAAATATACTATCCTTTTTAACACGGTAATCAAATATATATGAAGAAAAGAGTTTTGTTTTATCTAGTTGCTTTTGTTTCTACAGTATCGTTACAATCTTGTGTTACCAACTACGTCGTTTCAAAACCAGCAACTTACGCAAAAGAATACAAAACAGATGCCAAACTTGCTTCCCTTGAAACAAACAAAATGGAGCAGGATAAGCAGAAACTTATCAACTCCTTCCTGGCAGAAAAAGCCGCTGTTTTGGCAAACGCAAAAAATTCCATCAAAAATTCTGAGATTGCAAAAGCAATCAAACACAATACAACCATCGACAACATTTTAACGGAAGCTCAAACGTACATCGGTACTCCTTACCGGTATGGAGGAATGACGAGAAACGGAATCGACTGTTCTGCTTTCGTTCTTTCGGTTTTCGGTGCAGCAGCAGGACTTAGCTTGCCTAGAGTCGCTGCTTCCCAGTCTGAAGAAGGAGAAAAGATAGAAAAGGAGAAGCTTCAGAAAGGAGATCTTATTTTCTTTTCTCACGGAAGAAGAATTTCACACGTTGGTATTGTAGAAAGTGTAGATGAAAACGGTGAAGTAAAATTCATTCATGCCGCTACATCGAAAGGGGTAATGATTTCATCACTGAATGATTCCTACTGGGGACCTAAATACAGATTCGGAAAAAGGATCATCAACGAGAACGGGGAAGCCTACAATAACCTGGCAACAACTACTCCCGCTTCCAACGGAACAAGTTTTTAATTTTAAATAATTGATTTAAATAATGAAACCATCAGATGCTGATGGTTTTTTTATTTTTTATAACAGATGCTTGATTCTGCTTTTTAAGTTATTAGAAAATAATTTTAAGACCTCCGATATCAGGCTTCCCCCTTCAGCCTTTTACATCAGCTGTCCTTATCGATTTCAATATCTAAATGACGAAGGAGCCCCTGAATTTCGGAAAGGGAAAATTTGGCCTTTTTCAGCCTGTTTACGGAAGGATTAATGGAATAACTGAATGAAGTCCGGAAATCCGCTTTTTCAAGGTTAGAACGATCGAAAACAGCACCGGTAAAGTCGCAGCCGGTAAAAACAGCATACGACAAATCAGCCTCTGAAAAATCGACTTCCGTTAACCTGGAATTTTTAAACCGGATTTTTTTAAGGGAGGTTTTATAAAAGGCAGAGTTGTTAAGCAGGCAGTCTTCAAACGTAAAGGATAATCCGAATTCATTACAATCATTAAACTGCAATCCGAACATCTTGCATCCGCTGAAGAGCACATCGCGAAAAGCCGTTGAAATAAGCTTTACCATACTT
>JAKOOG010000103.1 GCA_022701545.1 Weeksellaceae bacterium
GCTTAAGCCACCTCAGCATTGGGGTGGTTTTTTTATTCAACTGAAGGAAAGATCAATTTTTTATTTTTGCTATTTTGCACTGATTTTTAAAAGACTTAAGAATTTATCGGATCCTAAATTGGGAGCAACCGGTTAAGCTCTTAAAAAGCAATCCCGATATTTTTATTTATCCTATGGACATTTGCTCCGCAGTTTAATATCATCGGCAGATGAATATCAATCCCCTATTTTTAAAAATAATTATCTGGAATTTTTACCGGGCAAAGCGTTAATGAACATATTGAATATCTCAACAATATTGAAAAAGTACAGGCATTTTCAAGAAAGAAAATGCGCATAAAATTCCAGTTTTATCTGATATTCAATATTTCTGACAATGAAAGTATTTTTTAAAACAGAGAGCTGCTGAACCGTTTGAAAAAAGGTAAGAGATATTGCCATTAATTTCAGAATCCGGATTGTGAGCGATGTAAACTGAATAAAACTTTACTTTCTCCTGATGCAAAAATAGGGCGCAGTCCAAACACAATGACCATTGAAATGATTCCGGGCAGACCGATATATTATAAAGCATGGAATTACACGGGAAATATGAATAATTTTTCGTAATTTTGCAACTTGTTATTTCCGGGAGTCTTCGGAAACCAGATACAGATATTGATAACAAAACCATAAAAAGCAGAACAATGCCAAAATTAAAAACGAAATCAGGTGCTAAGAAACGTTTTGCTCTTACCGGTTCCGGTAAGATCAAAAGAAAGAACGCTTACAAAAGCCACATCTTAACGAAAAAAGAAACGAAACAGAAGAGAAATCTTACGACGACTTCTTACGTTGCTGCGGTGGACGAGAAAAGCGTACTTCGTCAATTAGCCATTAAGTAGTTTTTATAAATCCATATCCGGTTTATAAGAATTCAAACAAATTCAACACTTAACCCTGAAATGGAGCAGCTAAGAGTACTGAAACAGGTACCGCACATTTCAAAAAAACAATTTAAATTATGCCAAGATCAGTAAATGCGGTAGCTTCCAGAGCCCGCAGAAAAAAAGTAATGAAACAAGCTAAAGGTTTTTTCGGTAGAAGAAAGAACGTTTGGACTGTAGCTAAAAATGCCGTGGAAAAAGCAATGCAATATGCTTACCGTGGCAGAAAAGAGAAGAAAAGAAACTTCAGAGCCCTTTGGATCGCTCGTATCAACGCGGGAGCCAGAGTGCACGGAATGTCTTACTCTCAGTTTATGGGAGCTCTTAAAAAGAACAACATTGAGCTTAACAGAAAAGTTTTAGCCGATTTAGCAATGAATCACCCTGAAGCTTTCAAAGCAGTTGTAGATCAAGTAAAATAATGTAAAATTTTTGTTATCAATATAAATCCTGGGTTTTTTGCTCAGGATTTTTTTATTATTTACATTTGTTCATTATTAAAAATGTAAAAATTTTCTTCACCGGTGAAAAAAATAACTACTCTACTGCTTGTTTCATTATCAGCATACAGCTTTCAGGCTCAAAGTTTTATTCAGGCTTATAAAAGCAGGGCCGACCAGGTCTCACAGACAAATATTACGAATATGCTGCAGGATTTTCAGAATCTTGGGGTAAAAACTACCGGTTCTGCCGCAAATACGAATACATTGAACTGGCTGAAAGCCAAATACCAGTCTTACGGATACACGGCCAGCCAGGTAACGGAAGATCCTTTTACTTTCGGAAACGTAAGTTCTAAAAATTTGATTATTACAAAGACAGGGACGCTTTATCCCAATATATATGTGATTATCTGTGGCCATTACGATACCATCACAGGTCCGGGGGTGAGCGATAACGGCAGCGGAACGTCCATTATTCTGGAGGCGGCAAGAATATTAAAAGATATTCCGACTGAATATTCAGTCAAATTCATTCATTTCTCAGGAGAAGAACAAGGGCTTCAGGGAAGCGCGCATTATGCGGATAATGTCGTTTTTCAGAACAATGTCCGCCAGTTTGATATCCGAGTTGTTTTCAATATCGACCAGGTCGGAGGAAAGCTGGGCAATACGAACAATGCCATTAAGTGCGAAAGCGACCAGTCCGGATTGAGTTCGAACAATGCCCAGTCGTTGAGCTTTACCCAGCAGCTGGCTACCTGTACCGGGCTTTATTCCCCGCTGCAGACCGTGATGTCGAATGCTTATTCTTCAGATTATATTCCGTTCGAACAAAACGGAGATGTTATTACCGGTTTTTACGAAAATGTAAGAAGCTACAACGAACATACGGTAAACGACACCTTTACAAATGTAGACCCTGCTTATGTGTATAATGTAGGAAAAGCGGCTGTCGGTGCTTTGCAGCATTTCGCAACGGCCTCTACAAGCCAGCTGGCAACTGAGGAAGTAAAACAGAATGTTTTGGAATCAATAAAAGTTTACCCTAATCCTGCCAAGGATTATCTTCAGGTGGAAGTTCCGAAAGAGATTAAAAATTTCAGACTGGAAATTTCAGATATGAACGGCCGTCTGGTTCTGAACAGAGAAAATGAGACCAAAGTAAATGTTTCGGGATTATTAAACGGCACTTACCTGGTTACCCTAAGATCAGACGGAAAAACAGCCGTACGGAAAGTTATAGTCGCCAACTAATTGAATTCTGTGATCCGATATCATGAGAAAACTAATAACCACTGCCCTTCTTGTTCTTTGGATCACACCTTCTAAAGCGCAGGTCTTTATCCGGAAATATCAGGATCGCGTAGACCAGGTATCCAAAGCCAATATTACGGCAAACCTTCAGTCCTTTGAAAAACTGGGCGTCAAAACCACAGGATCTGCAGAAAACGACAATGCCTTGGAGTGGATCCGCAAGCAGTATCTTTCTTACGGTTATCAGGAAGACCAGATAACAGAGGATCCTTTTTCAATAGGTAAACAGAAATCAAAAAATCTGATTATTACCAAAAAAGGAACGGTTTATCCGGATCAGTACATTATTGTCTGCGGGCATTTTGACAGCATCAACGGCCCAGGCGTCAACGACAACGGAAGCGGAACCTCAATTATCCTGGAAGCCGCAAGAATTTTAAAAGATGTCCCCACCGGATATTCCATCAAATTTATTCATTTTTCAGGGGAAGAACAGGGACTCTACGGAAGCAGACATTATGTAAATGAAGTAGTTTATACCGGAAAACGAAGGAACATCGATATTAAAATGGTTTTAAACCTCGATCAGGTCGGCGGTAAAAAAGGAATGTTCAACGATACGGTATTCTGTGACGAAGACCGGGACGGAAGTTCCAAAAACAATGCGGCCTCTGCCCAGGCTACCCGTGAGCTGATGAAATGCACAGCCTTATACTCTCCCTTGAAAGCAGACACTGACCCGGCAGAAGACAGCGATTATATTTCCTTTGAGAAAAAAGGAGAAGTGATTACCGGTTTTTTTGAATACCTGAGGAGCGATCTTCCCCACACCCAGGATGATACCTTTGCCAATACGGATGTGATGTATGTCTACAACATCGGTAAGGCGACCGTTGGTGCCCTGCAGCATTTTGCCGGTGCCGCTGATCATTGAAAATTTATTGCAATTGTACCCTATAGAAATGCCCTGAAAGAGTTAGATCCTTTTAGGGCATTTTTAATCAGATCTCCTGTAATCTGTCTCCTTTATTGTCTATCAATTTTAATGGATATAATTATTATAGTCGGTTATTAAAATAGATTCGCCTTTTCAATCACTATTGTCATACTGCAAAATCCAAAACACTAGGAGCAATGGGTTATCAAATATCTACCGGCTGCTTAGAAATTTTTTAATTCAAAAATTTATAGTTTCTCTAGTCGATCTATCATCATCCATTCTTTTGTTTTTAAATAACTACAAATCAATATATTAAACAAATAAGTACTTCGTTAGTACCTTTGTTTTTCCAATATATTTCACATTTTACGTTTTATTTGCAGACGTATTTCCGGCCGGATACTACGGCTCATTATTCATCAAAATAATAGAAACTTAAAATTTAAAAAAAATGAAAAAATTATTTGTCGTGGCTTTTGCTGTTCTTTCAATCGGGGCTTCCGCCCAGCAAAAAAATTCAATTAAGGTAAATCCTGTTTCATTGATTTTCGGAGGGGGAAGTGATTTGGTTTCCTATGAAAGGGCCATCAGTGAACATTCGAGTGTAGGGGTAAGCGCAGGGTATGGAAAATTTAAGATTGATTCCTATGACTATAATTATACAGGCGGGAATGCTTTCTACCGCTACTACACCAAAGAAGCTTTGAAAGGACTGTATTTCTCCGGAAGTGTAGGCGCCGGAGGAGGACGTACAAAGTATACCTCGAATAATAAAAAGATGAAAGATACCTATACAGCATTTGATGTAGGTGCATTAATCGGTTATCAATGGATCTTCAGCAGCGGGTTTACAATCGATGTAAACGGAGGGGCTTCATACCTTTCTCTTAACTATAAAGAAGATAACAAGATGCCCAAGCCCAATAATGCGAAAGGTGGTGCATTTTTACCGTCTTTGGGAGTCGGTTTAGGATATTCTTTTTAAATGAATGTTAACACTATAATACAAATATCTTTATGAAAATAAAAGCAGCGTTGCTCTTTCAGTGCATCAGTCTTGGTGCCGGAGCGCAAACCCTGGAGGAAAGATCTCAGATCCAACAGACATACAACAGGGATAAACTTCTGCAGCTGAAACAAAAGAATGAAAAGATATATTCTGACCAACAGCTGAAGATCGAAGCTTATCTCCAGAATAATCCTGAAGAAGAAAAACAGTTTGAAAAAAACGGAAAATTCTATTTTCTGCATCATATTGATGCCGACGGGATCCCGTTTTACCTAACGACCAAGGACGTTCAGCAAATTCAGAATACCAAAGCCAACCAGCTTTATCAGGGAGGAAACCTGGGTATCAATATCACCGGTACCAATATGGTGGCCGGGGTCTGGGACGGCGGACAGGTAAGTGCTGATCATGAGCTGCTGACCGGTAAGGTACAGATGCAAAGCGGACAGACATTATCCGATCCCCAAGGAGACTTTCACATGAGTGCAGTAACCGGAATTATGGTGGGAAGAGACCTTTCTTCCGGGAATTACAGTACGCTGGCAGCAGGTGCAAAAGGAATCGCATATAATGCGACAACAAAAAATTACGACTGGACCAATGATGTTTCCGAAATGACGGATTTTGCGGGACAGGGCTATCTGATTTCCAATCATTCATACGGATACGGCAATCTCAACGATATGCCAGTCTGGATATTTGGTGCTTACGACAGCATGTCCAGATCATGGGATGAACTGACGAAGCAAACGCCTTATTATCTGCCTTTTGTGGCTGTGGGCAATGAGCAGACAGATTCGGAAAGCGGAAATCTGGCTGATGGGGGATTTGATATGATTACAGGTGCCTGTTCTGCTAAAAACGTGATGACCATAGGTTCCATAGATCCTTCTAACTCGATGACCAGCTACAGCAACTGGGGCCCGACGGATGACGGAAGGGTTAAACCGGATATCGTAACTTTAGGATCCGATGTGAATACCGTGTCTGTAGATACTTCCAGCACGCCGGTCTCCAATAATGATTATACGGGCAATATTTCCGATTCTTCGGGAACATCCTATGCATCACCTGCCGCGGCGGCCGTAGGGCTTCTTTTACAGCAGTATTATCATTCATTGTTTGGCAGTTATATGAAAGCTTCTTCTTTGAAAGCGCTTATGTTACATACTGCTGATGATGCAGGCAATCCCGGCCCGGATGCCAAATTCGGATGGGGAATTTTAAATGCTGAAAAAGCAGCACAGACGATTCAGCAGATGCAGCCGGGAGGTACTGCAAAACTGGTCGAATACACCGTGAATCCCGTCAATAACAGTTCGGATGCGCTGAGTATAACCGGAATCAGCAGCCAGCAGCCGGTAAGAGCTTCGATATGCTGGACAGATGACGAAGGTGCTGAGCAGACTTCTAATGATGGGGTCGACAACAACACTTCACGATTGGTATACCGTTTTGGCGGTTCTTTAAAAATTCAGGCCGCAGGATCAGCCATGGTTGAAAAATTTACGTTTAAACCTTTAAGCATAAGCAATCCACAGGCTGTTGCGGCCGAAGGTACGGGAATATGGGATAATCCTGTGGATAACTATCAGCAGATTAATGCTTCCGGGGTAGATAATGCCGGCATAAACCTATCGGTGTACAAACATGCTTCTTCCCCAATTGCGGCAAAACCTTTTTCCGTGCTGATTACAGGACTAAAATCCAACACTGCGGCACTGGGAACTGCTGAGGAGCGAAGTAAAAAGAAAATTATATTTCATGACGCTGTGAATGGTTCTCTGAAAATGATCTCCAACCACGCTGATGATGTTTTCGGAATATACAGGATCTACGAAATGTCGGGAAGAATAGTACAGTCCGGAAAAGAAGCGTCAAAAGAAATCCGGGTTAAAAATCTACAGAAAGGAATTTATATTCTTCATTATGCAGATTCAAGACAGACATTCAAATTTAAGTTGTAAGATTTCACAGAGAGTCTCAAAAATTACCATCAGGCGATCAGAAAAAGTTTTATATGTGATTTGGTTGGGCCGTCCGGAATTTGTCGGGCGGCCTTTTGATAATCGCTCAAAATATTTTTTTAATCAGTATCTTCGGAAAAATTTGTTACCCTTTTAAGCAATGCTTTTACCATTATGAAACACAAAAACAATGAAATAAACAGTATCACTCCGTCTCCGGTCTTTAAACTATTTTTTGTCTTTATCTTTCTGTTTTTATTTCCGGAACGCGCCTATTCCCAACATTCTGATGAGAAGAGAATCGACAGCCTGCTGCAGCTGGCCGATTATTTTTTAGACAGAAATTACAGCCAGAGCCTCAGCTACTCCATCAAAGCCGCTAAAATTGCTGAAACAGAAAAAAATTCTATTAAAAAGGCATGGTCATATTTCTATATGGCAAAATCATTGATTGCATTAAAAAATTATAAAAAATGTCTTCACTACATTGACAAGTCTTTACATGAAGAAGCAGTACATGATGATGTAATTCTGTTGGCACTTAATCATCTTTTAAAATCAAGTCTTTATGACCGCCTTGGAATACAAAAAGAAACGCTTACGGTAACCCGGAATGTCTTGCAGCTTCTGGAAGATAAAACTTCCCTTGAGGCCCTTCTTATCAAGGCAAAAACCTATTATTACCTGAGTCTGGACGAAGATTACGCTACATCCGACAAAAATGCCGCGATCTGCAGATCCCTGCTGAATCAGATCTCCGAAAAAGATTATCTTGGCGCAAAAAGAATTTATCTGTTCAAATCCTATTTTTACAATGCAAGAGGCGAGATCTTTATGGAGAGAAAAAAACTGGATTCCGCACAGTATTATCTCGAAAAAGCTTACCGGTACAGCTTTAAGGAAAATTTTATTCCCAAAAGCACCTTTCTTGAATCCCTCGGCACTCTGTATTTAAAAAAAGGGAATAGAGCCAAAGCACTGGAATTGTACCTTAAAACCATGCATGAGATCGACAGGTATGATAAGAATTCTTTTGCCAAAAACGGCCCCGGGCTTTTGAAAAACATCTACAGTATCTATGATTCCATGGGAGATAAGAAAAATTATAATTTCTATTATCATCGTTACCGGATTGCCAACGAACAGTTTACGCATCATTTGAATACTGAAGTTTTGATGACTGCAGATACCGTACTGGAAACGAAAATACTCGAACATCAAAATAAAATTCAGGAACAGACAAAAATTCTTGTAGTGGTAATTATTCTGGCTATGCTTGTTCTGGGAGGAATTTTTTATTATCATTTTAAAGCACAGCAAAAAAAAGACCTTCTGATCACCCACAGAGAAACCACTCTTCTGGAGACTGAACAGAAAGCAACTGCTTTATCCTTAAAGGTAGACGATGCCCTGAATAAAGTGATTGATGCGGCGAAAAACAACCTCCAGGAATTCTGGCCGATGTTCCAAAAACTGTATCCCGATTTTAGCGGGAAAATACTTTCCGTAAATCCGGATATCAAAACATCGGAGCTTGTTTTGTGTGCCTATGCATTTCTGGGCTTTACGACAAAAGATATTGCCGTGTATACCTTTAAGGCGGTCCAAACCGTTAAAAACAACAAACATAACCTGCGTAAAAGGCTGCAGATTCCTCCCAAGCAGGATCTGAACGTATGGTTGAGGAATTTTTATCAGAATTAATTTTACAAAGTACCCCAATGGTACCCTTCAAAGTTGCTGTAATTCTACAGATGACTTTACTTTGTCTCTGTAAAAATTCATTATTACTAACTTATACAGAGGGGAAGTTTTTAATTAATTCACTAAAAATTTAGAAATAGTTTGAAAAAATATTTGATACAGACCATCTTTATTGTCCCCTCTGTTTTTATTTCATCCTTTGCAGCAATACATTTTCGATATCAGTCAATTGTAAATTTTTAGCTTTCAGCAGAATCAAAAAGTGATACAGCAGATCGGCCGCTTCGTTTTTAAACAGATCATCGTTGTTATCCTTGGCCTCAATCACGAGCTCTACTGCTTCCTCCCCTACTTTCTGGGCCATTTTGTTGATTCCCCGCTGAAACAAGGCATACGTATAGGAACTCTCTGTTTTTTCGTCGATTCTCTGTCCGATTTTTCCTTCCAGCTCATATAAAAACCCTTTGGCATCCTTACCACCGAAACAGCTGAAACTTCCGGTGTGGCAGACCACGTTTTTAGGAAGAGCTTTAATTAAAATCGTGTCCTGGTCACAATCAGTGGCTATGCTTTTGACAGTTAAAAAATTTCCGGATTCCTCGCCTTTTGTCCAGAGCCTGTTTTTGGAACGGCTGAAAAAAGTAACAACTTGTTCCTGTTGTGTTTTTTCAAAGGCTTCTTCATTCATATAGCCCAGCATCAGGACCTGCAATGTTCTGTCATCCTGAATAATGACCGGTACCAGACCGTCCTGGCTTTTGTTAAAATTAATATTCATCGTATGGCAATATTTTTTAAGGTTAAATTATTTTTAAGATCCCGGATTCCCATTTCCCCGAAATGGAAAATGCTGGCTGCCAAAGCAGCAGTGGCTTTCGTCAGGGTAAAAACTTCTTCGAAGTCCTCCGTTTTACCGGCTCCTCCGGAAGCAATCACCGGAATATTTATATTTTCGGAAACCAGCTTGGTTATCCTGATGTCGAATCCGTTTTTGGTACCGTCGCCGTCCATGGAAGTCAGCAGGATTTCACCGGCACCCAGTGCTTCAGCTGTTCTTGCCCAATCCAAAGTTTCCAGTGAGGTGATCTCCCGGCCGCCTTTCACGTGCAC
>JAKOOG010000123.1 GCA_022701545.1 Weeksellaceae bacterium
GTATTCTTTTTAAACTTCGTCGTCAGAATCGATGGTGTATGATCTGCTTTTGAAGTCTTTATCATGTTTTTCCGATATTACATCCTCACCTTTTTCGTTAATGATGAAATCTGTGGATTCATTAAACATCTCCTGAAAACTTTTAAAATCTTCTTTGTAAAGATAAATTTTGTGCTTCTCAAATGTAGCTTCTCCATTCTCTCCGAAATTCTTTTTGCTTTCGGTAATCGTAAGATAGTAATCTCCTGCTTTCGTCTCGCGCACATCAAAGAAATAAGTTCTTCTCCCTGCTTTTAACACCTTTGTGAAAATTTCATTTTCATGGCGTTCCTTGTATTCACTCATTGTTAGATATTTTTTAATCTTGTTAAGAACAAATATAAAAGTTTTCTTTCAATCACAAAATTTTTTTTATGATTTATTTAACATTTGTGAATGAATGGGCTATGCAGTTATGGAATTGTTAATTTCGGTAAGGTGGAGAATTTTATCGGCCCTTTGTGCGCTAGACTCTCTGTGTGTGATGATTATAGAGGTGGCATTGCGGATTTTGCGGTCGATATTTTCAAGAATATTCTGTTCTGTTTCCGTATCCAGTGCAGAAAGGGAATCGTCAAAAATGATGATATTCGGATCCTTGATCAATGCCCTAGCAATACAGATTCTTTGCTTCTGTCCTCCCGAAAGCATGACGCCGCGTTCTCCGACCATGGTATTGTACTGCTCTTTGAATCCGATGATATTCTTATCAACATCCGCAATTTTGGCATATTCCACCACTTTTTCGTGCGAAGGATGGTCTATTGCAAAACCGATGTTGTTTTCAATGGAATCGGAGAACAGATAGCTTTCCTGCGGAATATAGCCGATATAATTCCTGTAGTTCTGGAGGTTGTGATCTTTCAGATTTTTTCCGTCGATTAATATTTCTCCTTCAGTAGGATCGATCAGGCGGCAAAGGAGCAGGGCAATGGTCGATTTCCCGCTTCCGGTTTTCCCCATAATCGCCATCGATTCTCCGGCTTTAAGGGTAAAGCTTAAATTATCCAATGCTTTGATTCCGGTATTCGGATAGACATAAGAAACATTTCGGAATTCAATATCTCCTTTAATGCCGTACTTTTCAAAACTGGTGTTGGTAATTTCAGACTTTTTATCCATAAATTCATTGATCCTCTGCATGGAAGCTTCTGCCCGCTGATTCACGGAAGTTACCCAGCCCACCATCGAGAAAGGAAAAATAAGGGTATTGATGTACATGAAAAAGTCGGCAATTTTACCGATGCTCAATTCGCCGGCAATATATTTCTGGCCGCCGATCCAGATTACGGCTACATTCAGCAAACCGATGACAAACAAAATGATGGTAAAAAAATAGGCTTCAGTTTTTGCAAGGTCCAACGCTTTGTCCTGGTAATCGGTTACTTTCGCCCCATAGTTTTTCTTAATATAATTTTCTTTGGCAAAAAACTTTACCACGCGAATCCCTGAAAAACTGTCCTGTACAAAGGTAGAAATCCCCGACTGGCTTTTCTGCATGATCTTCGATTTTCTGTTGATGATCGAACTTACCTTATAAATTGCATAGGAGAGTACCGGAAGCGGCAATAAGGTCCAAAGCGTCATGGAAACATCCGTTTTAAGCATATAAATTGCAGTGATAATCACAAGGACTATGAGGTTTGCCACATACATAACCCCGGGACCCAGATACATCCTCACAGCCACAACATCTTCACTCAGACGGTTCATCAGATCTCCAATAGTTGTCTGCTTATAATCCGTTAAAGATAAGTCCTGATAATGCCGGTAAATTTTATTTTTCAGCTCATACTCAATTCTTCTTGAAGCTACAATGATCGTCTGCCGCATCATAAAGGTAAAAATCCCGGTTAATAAAGAACATCCGACAATAATGGCAACATAAATCAAAACCTGCCGGTTAAATCCCAGATTTCCGTTTTTTGTAAGCTCATCCACCGATTTTCCTACGAACTGGACTTTAAATATGTTGAAAAAGTTACTGGCGATGATGAATAAGACTCCCCAAAACAGCAGTATTTTGTGCTTCCAGAAGTATGGGTTTAATGTTTTTAGCGCTTTCATAAAGTTTTACAAAATTACAAAAATGTACCCAGACTACGAATTTCATAAATTTTAAATTTTGTATCTTTGCACCCATAAAAAAGCTCTTTGAATGTTAGGAAGACGACAAATCCGTGAAAAAGTAATACAGACTGTGTATTCTTATTACCAAAATCCTGTGAAGTTTGATGTGTTAGAGAAAAACATGTTATCCGGAATAGAGAAAATCTATCATCTTTATATCTATGAACTGAATTTCCTTGTTTCCCTTAAAGAACTGGCGGAGAACCAAATCGAGATCGGAAAAAACAAATATCTGAAAACCGATGCTGATATTAATCCTAACCAAAAATTCATCAGCAACCAGGTTTTAATTAAATTGGAGGAAAATCCTGAACGTTTGTTTTTCACAGGACAGCACAAAGAATTAAAATGGGATCTGCACGACGACCTTTTGGTAAAAACCTTCCAGAGAATTACGGCAGGCAAGCGCTACCAGGATTTCATGAAAGAAGAAGGATATTCTTTTGAAGATGACCAGAAGTTTATCGGAAAATTATTTTTAAGATATATCGCTGAAAATGATGACTTCAATGATTATCTCGGAGATAAGGAACTTTCCTGGTATGATGATATTCACATTGCCAATTCCATGGTGCAGAAAACCATCGGTTTCCTGAAAGAAGATGAAGAAAGCCGTACTTTGATTAAAATGATTAAAGATGACGAAGATAAAAAGTTCGCCATCAAATTATTGAGAAATACGCTGGACAGTTGGGAAAACAATGAAAAGAAACTGGAAGAAAGACTCGAAAACTGGGATCTTGAAAGGGTTTCTTTAATGGATAAAGTTATTCTGTCAACAGCAATCACGGAGCTGGACAATTTTCCTTTTACGCCTTCAAGAGTTATTATCAATGAATACATCGAAATTGCAAAAGTATTTGCAACAGACCGTTCCAATATCTTTATTAACGGGATCTTAGATAAGTATTGTAAAGATTTAAACAGAATATAAAAATATTGTCATATGAAAAAAACGTTATCAATAATCGCTATGTCGGTGATGGCCTTTGGAATGGTTTCCTGCAAAAAAGAGAATAAAGAAACTGCAGGAACGGAAACAGCTGCAACGACAACGGACTCTACTGCTGCTGCACCTGCGCTTACAGGTGATTCGGCTGCTGCTATGGCTCCGGCTTCAGAACAGGCAACAGCTGATGCTTCCGCTTCAAAACAGCCGTTGACAACGGTAGCCCTTTCCGGAAGCAACTTCGATTTCGGAAAAATTAAAAAAGGCGAAAAAGTTCAGCACATTTATGAAATTACAAACACCGGAAGCAATCCATTGGTGATTTCCGAAGTAAAGCCGGGATGCGGATGTACAGTGCCCGACTTCACGAAAGAGCCGATTATGCCGGGTAAAAAAGGAAAAATTACGCTGCACTTCGATTCTACAAACTTTGAAGGAAATGTGAGCAAATTTGCTGATGTATTTGCCAATGTGGAAAAAATGCCGATTAAATTAACGTTCACTGCGAATATTCAACCATAAGATCATGAATTTACTATCAATCTTTTTACAGGCGCCCGCTCAGGGAGGAAATTCCATGATGCTGATCATGATGGGGGTCATGTTTGTCGGGTTTTATTTCCTGATGATCAGACCGCAGATGAGAAAGCAGAAACAGGAAAAAAACTTCCAGGAAACACTTAAGGTGGGAACCCGGGTTGTGCTTACTTCCGGTCTTCACGGGAGAATCGCTCAGGTTCAGGATGACGGTTTTGTTATCGAAACCCTGTCAGGTAAACTGAAATTTGAAAAGGCTGCCGTTTCCAGGGAATTTACGGAAGCGCGTTTCGGAGATAAAGCCAAAGCTGCTGAAAAAACAGCCGAGAAAACAGCTGATAAAAAAGAAATCGATCTGGAGAAAAAATAATTCTCCGATTAAAATATTTGTTTCGGCGGGATAGGCAGTGCTTATCCCGCCGAAATTTTTTTAGGATCTGTTTAGGTATTTATATTTTAATGTTGCCTCAAAGTAAAAACTGTATTTAAGGGGCTGGAAGAAGAATGCCGTAAATACTTTGTTTAATATAATTCTAAGAAGCTTGAATGTCAAAATGATTTTTTACAAAAATCTTATTATAGTTTCTTTTTAAATTGCTGAAAACGAAATAAATATTATCGAATTTATATTATTTTAATGTTTAGAAGCTTTGATTTTCGTAAGAATAAATTGATGTGCATTTGTAAGAAGATTAGTGAAATTCATGTTTAAGAAATATCTTTGCCCCATGAATCAAAACACCAGTAAAACCGTTCTTATCCTCGGTGCCAATTCCGATGTGGCCAAGCAATGCATCATACAGTATATTCAAAAGGGCTTTTCGGTTATTGCCGCTTCCAGAAATACAGCATCACTGGATGGATTGGTATCAGCAAATAATCTGCATTCAAAAGTAACGGTTTTACATTTCGATGCGGTGGATTTTGATTCCCACAGGAAATTTTACGATGAACTTCCAGTAAAACCTCATACCGTCGTCTATGCAGCCGGATTTTTGGTGGATAATGAAAGGGCTTTAAAAGATTTCAAAAATACACAGCAAATGATGATGGTGAATTACATAGGTGCTGTTTCCATTCTGAATATCATTGCCACGGATAAAGGCAATAAAAGTTTGGAAAGAATCATCGGTTTGTCTTCGCTTTCCGGAGTCCGCGGCCGGAAAAGCAATTTCGTTTACGGAAGTACCAAAGCGGCTTTTACCACTTATTTAGCAGGGTTGAGACAGGAGCTGGCTTCAAGAAATATTAAAGTAAATGCTTTGGTCATCGGCTACATTCGCACCAAAATCAACGAAGGGCTCCAGCTGAATGAATCTCTGATCATGGAGCCGGATTATGTGGCTGAATTCATTGTTAATGCCGGAAATTCTTTCACCATCGTCCCCAATTTTAAGTGGAAACTCATTTACCTGATTCTGAAAGTGCTGCCGGAAAGCTTGGTGGCTAAGCTGCCATAAA
>JAKOOG010000128.1 GCA_022701545.1 Weeksellaceae bacterium
CATATTTTCAGGCTGGGTGACGAAGAGCAGACTGATTTGATGATGAAGAAAATATTGGATTAAATAAATTCAAATGGAATAGGCTGGAAGAGGGATACCGGAAGTTTCTTTTCTAAATTTAAAATGAATTCGACCCTATTTGCTTTATTACAGTTGGTTATTTAAATAAGGAATAGAATTACAATTTAATAAATCAGATGTGAGGTAAATTTCTTACTTATATGATCACAAACGATCTCATTTGATAATTAATACCTTTGAAAGTAATGTTGATAAGATAGCTTCCAGCATTCAGCCTGATATTCTTCAGTTCACCTTAAATTTAAATTTCATAAATTTCAGCATCCGTAAAAACATAAAATCTTCCTTTTTTAGGGAGGTTTTTTGTATCCAGGCCTGTAAACTCACTGAAAGCGGGAAGCAGCAGTTGGTTGTCGGTGACTACGAAACACGGCAGCTTTATTTTTTTTACGGGAGAATGGATCACGAATCCCGGATGAATATGACCTGTTACCTGAAATTTTTCCTGTTTTTTTTCAAAATCGTGGATAAAGATAAATTCTCCGTGCTCAAAAAATTTTGACTTAAAATTCAGGCATAATTTGGATTCGAGTTTTTTTGAAATGCGGTCGTGGTTGCCCTCAACGAGGTAAAACTGCAGATCCGGATACTGGCTTCTCCAACCGCAGAATTCATCCACATCCGAATTGTCGCCTGCATGCAGCAGATCACCGACAACTATAAATTTTTCAGGCTGGAAATATTCAATCAGGATCGAAAGCCGTTCCAGATCATTTTTCATCAGGTGGCTCGTCAGGGCAATACCGTTTTTCCGGAAATGGGCTGCTTTACCGATATGGAGATCGGAGAGGACCAGCGCTTTTTCTTTTTTCCAGAATAAAGCCCGCTGATTCGTTAAAGTAAACTGTTCGTTTTGAAGAATTATATTTTTTGTTACGATTTTCATTTTTAAATTATTCGCATATAAAGGTGAATCGTGAATGGTCAATTCGCTACGCTTGTCAATTTAAATGATTTATAAAAATCATTTGCGAAGCAAAATTCACCTTTCACCATTCACCGATAATTATCTCACTTTCTTCGCCTGCTGGATCAGCTTCTGGATCCTTGAATCCAGATCCTCGCTGGAAAGGGTCTGCCTTAAGCTGTCGACTTTTATCGGGAAACTCAATGGAGTAAACGTGTTTGCAAATTTCAGGATTATTTTTGACTTTTCAATACGTTTGAAGGCTTCGACAAGACGTTGTTCCTGAAGCTGCGCATTGAAAACCTCCGTGTAGGCCTGCCGTACCAGGAAATGATTCGGATCATAATCTTCCAGTACTTTGAAGATCAGCCCTGCCGAACTCTGAAGCGACTTGTTGGAACGCTGCTGCCCCGGAAAATTCTGAATTACCATTCCCGAGATCACCGCAATATCCCTGAACTTCCGCCTGGCCATTTCTGCTGCATTGATACTTGAAATTACATCATTCATCAGGTTATCCCTTGTAAGAATCCGGTCTAGATTTTCTTCATTCAGCGGGATTTCCTTATCGCTGAACAGTTCAAATCCGTAATCGTTCATCGCCATGGAAAAAGAAATCGGGGCCAGCTTGGAAATCCGGTAGGCAATCAGGGCCGCCATCACTTCATGGACCAGGCGCCCTTCAAACGGATACATAAACAAATGATACCCTTCCCGGTTCTTGATGAGTTCCACCAGAAATTCGTTTTCGTCCGGAATATGCGAACGTTCCTGCTGATTGACCAGCAACGGATGAAGAAATTTCAGTTCTTTCTCAGAAGCTTTCGGATTCAATGCACCGGATAATTTTTCCCTCAGGAACTGCCCGAGATTGGTACTTAACGGAAGCCTGCCGCCCAGGTAACTCGGGGCAAAAGCTTTGCCTTTGGATGCCCGTACAAAAACCGTCATGTCTTTGATCATGGCTACTTCCAGCACGCGTCCGGCCAGAATGAATTTATCTTCTTTTTTTAACCTTGAAATAAAATATTCTTCCACCATTCCGATATATCCGCCGGAAATAAATTTTACCTTCAGCATGGCATCGCTGACGATTACGCCCATGTTCATCCGGTGCAGCATGGCAATTTTCCGGGAAGTCACTTTATACAAACCGTTGTCATCCACGATGATCTTATGAAACTCTTCATAGCTTTTCAGGGCTTTTCCGCCGACGGTAAGAAAATCCAGCATGCCTTTCCATTCCTCTTCGTTCATTTCCCGGAAAGCATAGGTTTCCTTAATTTTAGGATAAAGCTCGTCCGGAAGAAATCCGTCCCCGATTGCCAGCGTCATGAGGAACTGTACAAGGACGTCGAAACACAGCACCTGCGGATCGCGGGGCTCAATAACGTTGTTTTTTACCGCTTCCTTTAAAGCGGAAACTTCGATAAGTTCCAGAGAATGGGTCGGTACACAGTAAATCTTTGAAGTTTCAAAAGGGGAGTGCCCGCTTCGTCCGGCCCGCTGCAGAAACCGGGCGACTCCTTTGGCAGAACCGATCTGGATGACGGTATCAACGGGCTTAAAATCAATTCCCAGATCCAGCGATGAGGTGGAAACCACCGCTTTCAATTTTCCGGAGCTGAGGTTTTCCTCAATCCAGATTCTCAGGTGCGCATCAATCGAGCTGTGGTGAATGGCAATCTGCCCGGCAAAATCCGGATAAGCATTCAACAGCAGCTGGTACCACATTTCACTCTGGCTCCGGGTATTCGTAAAGACAATCGTGGAGTTGGAATTGAGAATAATCGGAACAACTTTATCCGCCAGTTTATGACCGAGGTGTCCCGCCCAGGGCAGGATTTCCACTTCATCCGGGAAAACGGAAAGGATATCGATTTTCTTTTTCTCCTTGGCGGTAATTTTTGTTTTTTTGATATCATAAGGAATCAATACTTCCATTGCTTCGTCGAGATTGCCGATGGTCGCGGTAATTCCCCAGATTTTCATTTTCGGGACATAGCTCCTGAGCCGGGAAATACCCAACTCAATCATGACCCCGCGCTTTGAGCCCAGCAATTCGTGCCATTCGTCTATCACGATGGTCTGTAAATTCGTGAAAAAACGTTGGTGATTTTTCTGTCCTAAAAGCAGATGTAAACTTTCAGGTGTGGCTACCAGAATTTCAGGCATGTTCTTGACCTGCTGCTGGCGGACTTTCGGATCGGTATCGCCGTTCCTTACGCCCACCGCCCAGTCAAGGCCGATCTCATCGATGGCTTCCTGCATGGCTTTGGCAATGTCTTTGGAAAGCGAACGGAGCGGTGTAATCCAGATCATCTTCAATCCTTTCTTATATTTGTCGGGATGGTTTAGAAAATCGGAAATCAGGGCTAAAAAAACAGAGTAGGTTTTTCCGAAACCTGTCGGTGCAACCACCATTCCGCTGTAGCCGTTCCCGAATTTCCACCACGTTTCCGTCTGAAACTTAAAAGGAGCGTTGCCCTTTTCGCCCATCCAGTTCCGGATGATTTGGTAGCCGTCGGTATTTTCAAATGCTGTCAAATTGTAAATCTGTTTGTTTTAAAGCGATAAGTTTAATCAACCCAACTTGTGTGGATCTTTTATTTGGAGTTTATAGTATCAATTTTTTAACCAAAATACTCCCGTACTAATGAAGCAGGAGATAAATCCAATTAAATTTTAAAATGATCATTTCTTATTCTAAAAATTTATCAGCGTTTGATAATATCAATATCTATTTTCTGATCAAAGTTATTTTTCTATAAAAAGAATAAGTTCATTATCGCTTATTTTTGAAATAAGGGTGTCAGTTCTTTTTTTATTGATTTGATATTGACGGGAATTGAATTTTACAAATGCTGTGTTGCGGGAATACCTTAATATGATGTTTTTTCGTAACTCATTATTGTAATTCATCTCGAAAGGGAAAACGAATTTTTGTGTTGCGAATCCTTCACTTGCTATAAAGCTATACTCACTCAGTAACTTATGCTTGTATTTATAAATTTCCCTGATAAGATATTTTTTATTTTCAAAATTGATGAAGCAACCGGGTGGATATATTTTTTCATAGTTTTTATGATAAGTGGCCTTCTCTGCAGTCAGTTCTGTTTTGGTAAATGCTAAAATTCCTGTAATCCCAAGAACTCCAATGATAAGACAGGCCGTTAAAAGTTTTATCTTCATATTATAAATTGGAGAACATTAAGAACAATTTTTATAAAAAAAGCTTACAAAAAGGCAGATGCCACTTATATTCGGTATTGAATTCAAAATGCTGTCATTTGCTGAACGAAGTGCCTTTGCAAACAAAAATATTTTCAAACATCTAAAGCAAATATCGCGAACCCAGCGTTTAAGTTACTGTATCAGTTTTTTCACCTCTTCCAGTTCATCTATTTCATCTACCGTTTTATCCTTTCGCCATCTTAAAATCCTGGGAAAGCGCAGGGCAACACCGCTTTTATGCCGGTTGCTGAAACCGATTCCTTCAAAGGCAATTTCAAAAACCAGTTCGGCCTTTACCGTTCTTACAGGCCCGAATTTTTCAATGGCATTTTTGTTTACAAATTTGCTGACTTCCATAATTTCCTTATCCGTCAATCCGGAATAGGCTTTGGCAATCGTTACCAGCTTATCTTCATTTTTCACAGCAAATGTATAATCGGTATAATAAGCGCTTCTTCGTCCGCTTCCTTTCTGGGCATAGATTAGAACAGCATCGATGGTGAGCGGATTGATTTTCCATTTCCACCAGTCGCCCTTTTTTCTTCCGGAATGGTAAAGCGAACTTTTCTGCTTCAGCATCAGGCCTTCACTATTGATTTCCCTTGAAGCTTCACGGATTTTATCCAGTTCATTCCACTCGCTAAATTCAATGACTTCAGAGATTTTAATATGTTCGGGCGTTTCATTCAGCAACAGTTCTTCCAGCATCGCGCGCCTTGCGGAAATAGGCTTGTCCCTTAAATCGTTACCTTCCAGTTCCAGAATGTCGTAGGCGAAAACCTGGATCGGGATTTCAGACAGCATTTTTTTGGTTAATGTTTTACGGTTGAGGCGTTTCTGAAGTTCATTAAAATTTAAAACTTTATCATCTTTGACGGCCAGGATCTCCCCGTCGATCACAAAATTACCGTTCATTTGCTCAACGGCTTCCTTCACTTCCGGAAACTGTTCAGTCACCAGTTCTTCACCTCTTGACCAGATGAACACTTCATCGTTCCTTTTGATAATCTGTCCCCGGATTCCGTCCCATTTGTACTCAATAAGCCACTCATCAGGGGTTCCAAGATCTTCAAGGTCTTTTTCCAGCGGATAGGCCAGACAGAACGGGTAAGGTTTTGAATTGTCCGGGTTCACATTTTCTGCCGAGATCAGCTCCTGAAAAGAAACTTCATTCGGCAGCCATTTTCCCATGAGGCTGTGCATGAGAGCACTTGATTCGTGTTCTGAAAATTTCGTCAGTGCATTGATCAGCGTCTTATCCGAAACCCCGATCCGGAAACTTCCGCCTAGCAGCTTATTGAAGATCAACCGCTCGGTATAGTCCAGCCCGTTCCATGAAGTGAGAACAAAATCTTTTTTTTCAGCATCTGTTTTACTTTTCAGATTGACGATATCGTCCATCCATTCAGATAACGAACGTTCTATTTTTTCGGTGGGGGGCGGAAGAATCAGCGAGATGGTTTCACCAAGGTCTCCTACGGAAGAGTAGCTTTCCTGAAACAGCCAGAAAGGCAGCTTCGTAATATCCAGTGCCCATTCTTTCATATAATTGCTGTTAATATTCCGTTTCGGCCTTTTACCGGTAAACAGAGCGATAAACCATACCTTGTCATCATCTGGCGCACGTTCCAGATAATCAATGATTGCATCGATTTTCGCGTTGGTTTTATTGGTGCTCTCAAGTGCATTAATCAGTTCGGCAAAATTCTTCATGGCTCCGGATTTTTAACAGTTTCTTTTTCAACCTCTTCTTCATCATCATCGCCGTACAGGGTTTCCACCACATCGGATTGGATACCGATTTCATTTAAATATTTTGAGAAAACCTCGGTTTGTCCGTGGGTCACATGTACAATTTCCGCTTCTGTGGCTTTAATGGCCTGAAGCAAACCTTTCCAGTCGGCATGATCGCTCATGGGAAAACCGGCATCGGCACTCCGCCAGCGCCTCGCTCCCCGCACCTGCATCCAGCCGGAGCAGATGGCTATTGCGGCATTTGGAATTTTTTTAATGACATTCGAATCCATCAAAGCAGGGGGAACGATAACGATTTCGTCCTGTACATGCTTTACACTTTCCCTGAAGTCCGGAATTTCATAATCTGGAAGCTTGATTCCTACGGTTTCAAAAGCTTCGTTCAGTTTTCCGATCGAATAGTGCACATGGATTTTTCCCATTCCTTCCACGGCTTTCATAATCCGCTGGGCTTTTCCCAGAGAATAGCCGATGAATACAGACGTTTTCTGATTTTCTTTATTCCGGAGTACCCAGCTTTGGAGTCTTTTGTTGAGATCATCCACTTCGAGCCAGTTGTAGATCGGCAGTCCGAATGTACTTTCCGTAACAAATTCATTGCACCGTACCAGTTCGAAGGGTGTGCTTAAACCGTCATCCTGAACTTTATAATCTCCAGAAACAACACTGACATAACCTTTGTACTCCAGGCGGATCTGTGCTGAGCCGATGATATGTCCGGCAGGATGAAACGAAACCTTTACCCCGTTCATATTGATGACTTCACCGTATTCGACGCTCTGGCATTCGATATCCTCGCTTATTCTTTTGTATAAGATAGGTTTGGTAAAATGGTGGCACAGGTATCTTTTCATTCCCCAGCGCGCGTGGTCGGCATGTCCGTGGGTAATAACGGCCAGATCGACCGGCCGCCAGGGATCGATATAAAATTTTCCCTGCGGACAGTAAATGCCTTTGTTTGTAAATTTAATAAGCTTCAATGGTAGGTGATTTGGATTTTAATATTCAAAAATCTAACCAATTAAAACTTGATTCTAAAGAATTCAATCAATGGATATCGTTTAAAAACAATTATCATTATAAATTCGGATTCTTAAAAACTTTTATGATAATATCTTTTTCACCGAGTCCGAAAAAATTTCCAAGGATTTTTCCATTTCTTCCCTATTCAGATTGCCGAAGCCGAGACGCATGGCCGTCAGGTTTTTATTTTGGTATAATAATGTTTTTGGTATAAAAAGATTATTACGGGCACAGTTTCTCGATAATTCCATCAGATTTACCGGAACCTGCCATTCCAGCCAGAGCGCAAGGCCGCCGGAAGGTTTTTCAAAATGCAACAGCCCGTTGAGGTTTTCCTGAAGGATAGAAGCAAAGCAATCTCTTCTTTCCTGATAAACTTTCAGCGATTTCTTTAAGTAGCGGCTGATTTCCCCTTCGGCAATCATTTCCCCCAATACGTGCTCCATCAAAATGTCGCCCTGGCGGTCGATAATGCCAAGGTATTTCCGCATTTCCGCCATCAGGTTTTCGGGAGCCACAATAAAGCCGGTACGGAATCCGGGCGCCAAGGATTTTCCAAAAGAACCGATGTAGACAACCATTCCGTTGGTATCGGCACTGGCAAGCGGCAGGATCGGGCTTTTATCATAATGGAAATCATAGTCGTAATCGTCTTCCAGGATAATAAAGCCGAACTCTTCAGCCAATTGTAAAAGTTCCAGCCGCCGTTGCGCACTCAAGGTAACGGTAGTCGGATAATGATGGTGCGGGGTAAGATACAGCATCCTGATTTTTTGCCTTTGACAGATTTTGCGGACTTCCTCTACATGAATGCCTTCATGGTCGATCGGGACCGCCTTAATGTCTACACCTGCTTTCTGGAAAATCATATTGACGGAGAAATAGCTCAGTTCTCCTACCAGAACCGTATCACCTTCAGACAAAAGAATTTCGGAGACGATATAGATACTCATTTCCGTGCTTCTGGTGATCAGGAGATTGTTTTTGGAAATGGGAAGCCCTCTTGAAAGATTGAGATATTTTGAGAGGTGCTGCTTGAAAAACTCGCTTCCGTCCTGATTGTACTGGCCGGTTTTATGGGCTTTCCGTTTTAAAATGGAACTGTAAATCCTGGAGTGCTGATCGATCTGGGTCAGGCGGATATCCGGAATGCCGTCGTTAAAAATATATTCACAGTGGGACTGCTCAAAAGGATTATCTAAAATATTGGATATTTTAAAAGAAAAGCCGGTCCGTTTCGGATAATTTTCGAGATGTTTTTTCTCAAATGTCTTGAGTCCGGAGGGCTGCACTTCATTTTTTCCAATTATGAACGTTCCTCTGTTGGGAAAACTTTCCACCCAGCCCTGTGCAAACAATTCGTCGTAAACGGAAACAGCCGTATTGCGGTGAACCTCCAGGATCCGGCTCATGGCACGGGTTCCGGGCAGCTTGGTCCCGAATGGCAAAAATCCGCGCTGAATGGCATTGATCAGCTGATTGGAAATCTGCATATACACAGAAACTTCAGAATCTCTGTCGATCTTAATAAAACTCTGGTAAGGAATGACAACCGGACTATCCATTATCTTAAAACTGGCACCATATAACCATCCGGCAATATACTACTTTTGAACCAAAACAAAAAAGAATGGAATTTTATAATCTTCTGGACCGTATTGTACAGCATGATCCGGCTCATGCGAAATGGCTTAACACCCTGTCTTTTATGGAAAACGCCGGAGCACGCAAAATTTCTGCCTGTGAACATTCATCGGAAGTCGGTCTGATACAGCTGAAACACGCAGCGGAAGAACACCGCCATGCCTATTATCTTAAAAAGCAGATTTTAAAAATAAGCCCTGAAACCTGCACCACCTACAAAAGCACTGAGCTTTTAGCCCCTCTGGCAACCAGACAATATCTTCATGCGCTCGATATGAAAGCCTGCCGGTACCTTCAGCAGCAGTTCGGGTTATCAAAAGAATCACTGAAATATGCCGCTTATCTTTTTGTGACCTACGCGATCGAAGTCCGGGCAGATGAATTGTATCCGGTTTATCAGGATATTTTAACAAAGCATTCGTCCAGGATCATGGTAAAGTCGATTATCCTGGAAGAGGAAGGGCATCTGGAAGAAATGATCCATCAACTCAGCGGCTTTTCGGAAGACTGGAAGAAGCATGCTGAAGTTATTCTGGATATCGAAGAGGTGCTTCATCAACAATGGATCGTTGCTATTTCGGAAGAGATTATGCAGCCGGACTATGTTTAGCAATACTTATTTTCAGGAAGCCTTACTGAAGAGGCAACGGAACGGAAATTTGAGAACGCTGAAACCCAGGCAGCAGGGAATCGATTTTTATTCCAACGACTACCTGGGATTGGCCGGAAATAAAGATTTTCAGAATGTATTATTGAAAACAATAACAGAAAATCCTGAACTGCTGGCAGGAAGCACAGGATCACGGCTAATCAGCGGAAACAGCAATACCGTTGAGGAAACGGAAACATTCATTGCCCGGGAACATCGGTACGAATCGGCCCTGCTTTTTCCGTCAGGCTATAACGCCAATCTAGCTTTATTTTCCGCATTGCCAACCCGACATGATACAATTATTGTTGATGAGCAGATTCATAGGTCGGTGCATGACGCCTGTAAATTATCTCATGCTAAGAAACTGAAATTCAGACACAATGACTGTCAGGATCTGGAGCAGATTTTAAAAAGGCAGACCGGAACTTGCTACATTGCTATCGAAAGCCTGTATTCAATGGACGGGGATATCGCACCGGTAAAGGAAATTGCTCAAATTGCCGAAAAATACCACGCAGGATTAATCATAGATGAAGCGCACGCGTTCGGTGTATTCGGGTACGGCCTGGTCCATCGGCATCAGCTTCAGAATAAGGTGCTGGCAACCGTTATCACCTATGGCAAAGCATTGGGAACCCATGGGGCAGCGGTGCTGTCGGGCGACCTGATCAAATCGTATCTCGTGAATTTTGCTTCATCCTTTATCTATACTACCGCTGCCCATGATTTTTTATGGATGAGCATCAGAAAAGGATATGATTTTATGAAATCCAATCAGGAATTGTCCGACAGGCTTCAGCAGAACATCAGGATATTCCGCAGTCAGCAGCTGGAAAGCCCTTCTTCGGATAACAGTCCGATCCGGGCTATCGTGATGGACGATAATAAGCGGCTGCAAGCATTACATGACTGTTTATTAAGAAACGGTTTCCTAACCTATGCTGTTTTCAGCCCTACGGTAACAGAAGGAAAGGAGAGACTGCGGATCTGCCTGCATAGTTTTAATACGGATGATGAGATTAAAACCTTAACCGGAATAATCAAGAAATTTACCTAAATCTGAACATGGCTGAAAATTCTTTCAGAAAAACATTATGAACTCCGGATGATGAATACAAAAAATAAAGAACGGAAAAAATTTAAGCCCGAACAAAAAATACTGTTTGTTACGGGCATCGGTACGGAGGTCGGGAAAACGGTGTGTGCCGCTGTGCTGACGAAATATTTCGGTGCGGATTACTGGAAGCCTGTGCAATCGGGAGATCTGGACTTTTCAGATACCCTGAAAATTAAGAGGTGGATAGGAGAAGATACCGTCTGCCATCCTGAAACCTACCGTTTCTCGCTGGCAGCCTCACCCCATCAGTCGGCAAAGAAGGAAGGAATTACGATTCATTTAAATAATATCAATCTTCCCGAAACCAAAAACCACCTTATTGTCGAAGGGGCAGGGGGCCTCATGGTTCCGCTCAATGACCGGGAATGCATCATTGATCTCATCAAAAAATTAAATATCCCGGCTGCTCTGGTGGTGAGGAATTATCTCGGGTGTATCAACCATACGCTGATGTCGATCATGGCTTTAGCACAACGCGAAATTAAGCTTCAATATCTCATCTTCAACGGAAATTTTCCGCCGGATACAGAGATGATCATTTGCAAAAATCTCCTGCCCGGAACCGAAATCCTAAGGATTCCGGATATAGAAAACCTGACGAAAGAAAATTTAGAATATATAACAAAACAATTAAAAAATGATGATTAAGAACAAGGTATTAAGAACCGACTGGACCAAAGAAGAAATCGAAGAAATCTACCACCTCCCGCTTTTAGAATTGGTTTACAAAGCGGCTACCGTTCACCGGGAATGGCACCATCCGGAAGAAATTCAGATGTCCACGCTGCTTTCCATAAAAACCGGAGGCTGCCCGGAAGACTGCTCGTACTGCGGACAGGCTGCCCGTTACCACACCGACATTAAAGTCCAGGCCCTGCTTCCTACCGCACAGGTTATCGAACACGCCAAAAAAGCAAAAGAAGGCGGATCTTCCCGCTTCTGTATGGCTGCCGCCTGGAGGGAAGTGAGAAACAACCGGGATTTCGATCGGGTAATCGATATGGTAAAAGGCGTGAACGAACTTGGCCTGGAGGTCTGCTGTACGTTGGGAATGCTTACGGAGGAGCAGGCTGTCCGGTTACAGGAGGCCGGCCTGTATGCTTACAACCATAATCTGGATACTTCGGAACAGTATTATGAAGAAATTATCTCCACCCGTACCTTTGACAATAGGATCAATACCATCAATCATGTCCGGAAAGCCGGAATTACGGTCTGTTCAGGCGGAATTATCGGCTTGGGAGAAACCCACAATGACCGGATCTCGATGCTGCTAACGCTTTCTACTATGCCGAAACATCCGGAATCCGTTCCCATCAATGCACTGGCCAGGGTAGCGGGAACACCGCTTCAGGACAATGAAAAAACAAATACCTGGGAAATGGTAAGAATGATTGCTACGGCAAGAATCATTATGCCGTCTTCCATGGTCCGCCTGAGTGCCGGAAGGATCGAAATGACGGAATTTGAGCAGGGCTGGTGCTTTATGGCAGGAGCCAATTCCATTTTTACCGGCGAAAGGGAGACCCTTTTGGTAACGCCAAATCCGGGCGTATCAGAAGACCTTCAGCTCTTGCAGACTTTAGGCCTGAAACCGATGAAAAGCAAACAGTAATTGGTAAATGGTGAATTGCAGGAATCATTCAAC
>JAKOOG010000141.1 GCA_022701545.1 Weeksellaceae bacterium
CCGGATTATTTTGTATTATTGAATCAGCCAAATTTACACTATGAAAATGATTATAACTGCCATGATCCTTTTGCTGTTTGTTTCATGCAGTCAACAGAAAGATACTTCGGAGAAAAACCTTTCCAGGAACAATTCTGCAGTTAAAAAAGACAACAATTCTCCGGAAAAAGTTCCGCAGACTCTCGATGAAATCAAAAAAGAATTTACCGTAATCAACGAAAAGCTGGTATCGGGAAAATTAGATTCTACGAGCTTTACTTACGCATGTGAAGAAATTGAAGGAAAAGCAGACTTTTATAATGAAAAACAAAGCCTGAGAATGGTTAAGCATTTTTATGCAGACAGCCATTTCTCATCGGTCACCAATTATTATGTAAAAAACAACAATGTATTTTTTATTTTTAAAGAAGAAACAGTATGGCAGTTTGACGGTGGCACTCCCGAAAAACCTATCACCAAAGACAGTGTAAGCCAGCAGAGAATGTATCTAAAAAACGGAAGTCCCGTCCAGTGCCTGAAGAAAAACTTTACCCTTAGATCTGCCGGTAAAAATGTAGATCCTGAGATGGTTCCCAACAGGAAAGGAAATTGTGATGCGAAAGAACTGATGGACATTTATCAGAAAATTCTGAAGAACAGAGATACGAAGAACAAAACCTTATGCCTGTAAATTTTAAGACAAACGGTCTTTAAACCTCTAAGGACCGCTAAAGGAATTCAGAAAAATTGATATGAGCAGCGCTTTAAGCATCCGGCTAAAAAAAGTTATTTTACCTTCATTAAACCTTAAAGCCTTTATTCTTCTTAATGGCTAAGACGTATTTTCATTCGTCTCCACCTGACTCTTTTTACTTTTTACCTTGCTCTTTCAAAATGAATTATCATCAAAAAAGCGGCTTCATCGAAATGAAACCGCTTTATATATATGTACGACTGAAAATTATACTTTCATAATTTCAGCTTCTTTTACCTTAAGATGATCATCGCAGGCTTTAACGTGTTTATCGGTAAGTTCCTGAATATCTGCTTCTATACCTTTAACAACATCTTCAGATACCCCTTCCAGCTTTTTAAGTTCTTTCAGGCCGTTTTGTCTTGCGTTTCTCACTACGATTTTAGTATCTTCCGTTTCGCTTTTAGCCTGTTTGGCAAGCTCCCTTCTTCTTTCTTCGGTTAAAGGCGGTACATTCAGAATTATATTCTCCCCATTGTTGGAAGGTGCAAAACCAAGATTGGAATTGATGATTGCTTTTTCGATGGCATTAATTGCTGTCCTGTCCCAAGGTTGAATAGAGATGGTCATTGCATCCGGTACAGAAACATTCGCAACCTGATTAAGCGGAGTCGGAGCTCCGTAATACTCTACCATTACATCCTGAACCATGTTTGTGGATGCCCTTCCGGCCCTGATTCTTTGAAATGCATGATCCAAGTGCTTAATTGCCGCTTCCATGTCGTGCTTTACAGATTCTACTATAAGATCTAATTCTTCCATTATATAATAAAAATTTGATAAGTTACACATTCTTGTAATCGATTAGTAATGAGTAATAGGTAATGAGCAATCTAAAAAAGGACTCTTACCCCGAATACATATTACAAATCAACTAAAGTACCAACATTCTCACCATCCACGATTTTTTCAAGGTTGCCGTCTTTGTTCATATCAAAAACGATGATCGGCAGCTTGTTCTCATGGCTTAAGGTAAATGCCGTCATATCCATTACCTTCAGGTTTTTGGCATAAACTTCGTCGAAAGATAGTGAATTATATTTTACTGCATCCGCATTTTTTTCGGGATCGCTGTCGTAGATCCCGTCTACCCGCGTTCCTTTTAAAATAACGTCCGCATCAATTTCGATAGCTCTTAAAGTAGCTGCAGTATCGGTTGTAAAATAGGGATTCCCCGTTCCTGCCCCGAAGATTACTACCCTGCCCTTTTCAAGATGTCTTACCGCCCTTCTTTTAATAAAAGGTTCAGCGACTTTGTCCATTTCAATAGCAGACTGAAGCCTTGTTTTAATACCTACATCTTCCAGAGCGCCCTGTAAGGCCATTCCGTTGATGACGGTAGCAAGCATACCCATATAATCGCCCTGTACCCGGTCCATTCCTTTTGCAGCACCGGCTACCCCGCGGAAAATATTTCCTCCTCCGATGACAATGGCAACTTCACAGCCTTTGTTTACTACTGTTTTTATTTCTGCTGCGTATTCCTGTAGCCTTTCGTTGTCGATACCATACTGTCTGTTCCCCATTAAGGCTTCACCACTCAGTTTCAGAAGGATTCTTTTATATTTCATTTTTTGTATAAATAACTTTTTTCCGTTAGGTTAATTGTCTGAAAATTGACTCTGCAAATATAATCATTAATAAGGTTGGTTGTTAATTCTGTCTTAAATTTTTAAATCTTCCGGTCAAAGCCGTTTCCTGAGATTTTTTATTGAAATAATGCCTCTTTATTCAGATGCCATTTCCGCTTCCGCTGGGCCTTTTTCACCGTTGCTTTAATCCTACGTAAAAAAGCTGCTTGGATCAAGGTTGAAGATGATTCCACCGGTATAAATCTTCCGGCAGGAATGCAGGGATGTTTAAAATAAACCTTTGCTTTTGGAAAAATTAAATATTTAAATATAAATAATGAACGAAATATTTTGAAAAGTACGAAAAAGGATTATTTTTGCATTACTAATAAACTGAGTTGAAGAAAATTGTCATTTTTTCATTATTTCTGTCAGGAATTGTTTCTTATGCACAAACGGGGACGAATGTTTTTCCGTTCTTAAACCTTCCGGTGTCTGCCAGGCAGGCGGCTTTGGGCGGTGACGCAATTTCCGTGAGAGATCATGATGTTTCCTTTGCTATTGCAAACCCTTCTTTGCTGAATAAAGATTCCGATAACCAGCTTTCCGTTAATGCAACGGCTTATCTTGCCGATTCCAAATACGGAACCATAGCGTATGCCAGAGACTTTGATAACGGCCATATGGCCACCATCAATGCACGGTATATGAGCTACGGGGATATTCCGAGAACCGATGACAGCGGTTTCGAGAATGGAACGTTCACGGCATCCGATGTGGCTGTGGGAGCAGGATATGCCTATCAGTTTGAAGAAGACTGGACGATTGGCGGCGGACTGAATTTCATTACCTCAAAAATCGACAGTTATACTTCTTCTGCTATTTCCGGAAATGCAGGCGTTACGTATCACAATAAAAAGAACAAGGAAACGGCTTCAGTCGTTTTCAGAAATTTCGGGTATCAGTTTAAGTCGTTTAACGGAACCAGGGAAAATCTTCCTTTCCGGGTAGATATCGGATACACGAGAACTTTAAAAGTCGTTCCGCTGGCGATTACCATTACCGCACACGATATTCAGCAGTTCGATATTTCTTCACCGTATAATGTAAACGGACAGGAAGTAAATGTGGGAAGAAAAATAGCGGACCACTTTTCTTTAGGAGCCGAACTGTTTCCGGAAAAGAGTTTTAACATCAGGTTAGGATATAACGTAAAAAGAGGGAGCGAGCTTGCTGTTGTAGACCAGAGAAACTTTTCAGGGCTTTCTGCAGGATTCGGGGTTAAGCTTTCCAGGTTCAGGATCGATTATGCCCATGTACGATACCATAATGCATCGAATGTCAACCAGATAGGCATTTCCGTAGATCTCACCAGCCATGCGGGATATTAGATAAGATTGAATCAAAGCAAAAAAATACAACGAAACCTTAAGAAATTCTCTTAAGGTTTCTTGATTTTTAAGAAAAAATCTGGAAATTTGCGGTATGAAAAAACCTGTAATTGCGATCGACGGGTACTCGTCTACCGGAAAAAGTTCTATTTCTAAAATCATTGCCGAAAAACTCGGGATCATCCATCTGGATACGGGTGCCCTGTACCGGGGAGTTACCTGGTTTGCGCTTCAGAACTGCACCGGTGAAAACGGCTCAATCGATCTGAACAGGCTATTTGCGTCTTTTTCCGAAATCGAGCTTGAATTCAGGAATTCCGGCGGCGAACTGATTCTTTTCCTTAATCATATCGATATTTCCAAAGCCATCCGCACCAATGAAGTTTCGGATCAGGTAAGCTTTGTGGCCAAGCAGAAAGAAGTAAGGGATTTTCTTCTGCAATCCCAGCGTTCCCTGGCAGAAAAAGGAGGAATCATCATGGACGGACGTGACATCGGTACCGTAGTTCTGCCGGATGCGGACTATAAGTTTTTCCTGACGGCGAGCATTGATGAACGAAGCCGAAGAAGATACCGGGAACTTATGAGTTTGGGAATCGAAGCAGATGAACAACAGGTAAAGAAAAACCTTATTGAACGCGACAGAATAGACAGTGAACGTGAAATTGCCCCGCTGAAGCAGGCTGATGATGCCATCGTTATCGATAACACCCATCTTGACAAAAAAGAAACAATCGACGAAATTTTATCTCACATCAAAAAGATTTAACAATTTTACGCCCTGTTTTATCCCTTTGGTATATAAATTGTACATTTTAGCTTAAGTAAAAAGCTAGTATATATTAACTATTAAAAAAAACGAAAATGTCTAAAAAAAACAATACAGCGGGTATTTTGGCAGGCCTTCTTGCAGGTGCTGCGGCAGGTGTAATCTTAGGAATGCTTTATGCTCCTGAAGAAGGGAAAGAGACCAGAAAAAAGATTAAAACCAAAGCTAATGATTTTAAAGATCAGGCTAAAAATAAATATGATGAAGTTTCTGAAAAAGTAAAAGACCAATATGGTAATATTTCATCTACTTTTAAAGAAACGGCTAGTACTGTAGCACATACGGTTAAAGACGGATATGATAAATACAAAGACCAGATTGTTTCCAAAACTGCGGATGTTGTAAAAAACGTAGAATCGGAACTGAATGATCTGAAACAATAAATGATTTATTCTTTTAGATAAATTATAAGAAGGAACTTTACAAATGAAAGTTCCTTTTTTTATAACTTTCAAATAAAAAAACAATGATAGAAACTATTAAAGAATATGCGTCTAAGAGAATTGATCTGCTGAAAATTGAAGCGACCGAAAAGTCTTCCCTTTCTGCAGGAATCATTACTTATTTTGTCATCATGCTTGTTGCTTTTGGTTTTTTCATTATCCTGTTCAACTTTGGGATTGCTTTTCTCATCGGCGAAGCTTTGGGAAACCAGTCTTACGGGTTCCTGATCGTAGCGGGATTTTATCTTTTGATCATGATCCTGGTGATGGTATTTAAAAAGAAAATCGTAAATTCTGTAGCAGATCAGGTTATTAACTTCTTAAATCATTAAACTATGGGCAGAAAGTATGAAAACCTTGAAGAACTCAGGAGAAAGAAAAAACTGCTGAAGCAGGAAATCGAAGGCATTGAAGATCTTCTCACTTTCAAAAATACAAAAGAAAGCCTGAGTGCATTTACCAACGGCTTAACCGACCAGTATCTGCAGGAAAAAGTAGATGAGGACGGTGATGAAAAAGTGGTTCTCCGTAAGGATGTTATTGCCAAACAGATTACCAGTGAAATAAAGGATGCTTTTATTAGTAAGAATTCTGCGGTAGGCATAGCAAGTTCTGCTTTTAAAGGCGACGCGATGGGTATAATGATCAATCTCGCCGTAACGACTATTGTCGGGAATTACGCCCAGAAAAACTTTAAAAGCCCCAATTGGAAAAAAAAGCTGATCGGTGCTGCCATGATTTATCTGGCGCCTATTGCCTTACGGTTTATCAGTAAAAAACTGGAAACTTACCAGAAAAATAAGAGCGTATCCAGTATGGAGCAGCTTATCTGATTTGTCTGAGGGTTTTAGAGTCGGAATGCCGAAGTATTTATTCACTCTTAATAACGACTCTAAAACACTCTTACATCTGTTATTTAACTTTTGAAAATCTGTCCCAGAATAATTCCTGCGGCCATTGAGACATTTAAGCTTTCCGTAGACTGGGATTTCCCGAATCTCGGGATCATGACACTTTTCTGAATAAGCTGTTCGGTTTCAGCCCGCATGCCATTTCCTTCATTTCCTAAAATCAGGTTTAGCTTTCGAGGCTTCTCGAAAGTGTAAATATTTTCTCCATCCATGTCGGTTCCTATATTTACATTTTCCGTTTCAGATAAATATTCCGTAAGATCCGTATAGACCACATTCACTCTTGTGAATGAACCCATGGTCGCCATAATTACCTTAGGATTGTAAACATCTACCGTATCTTCGCTGCAGATGATCTGCTCGATTCCAAACCAGTCGGCCAGACGGATGATCGTCCCTAAATTTCCCGGATCCTGAATTCCGTCCAGCACCAGTTGGACATCTTTGTCTTCTGACTTTTCCTGCGGTTTGAGGTAGCAGACTGCAACCGAATCTTTAGGATGCTGCAGCATGCTGATTTTTTTCAGCTCATTTTCAGAGATATGAGTAATCGGCACGTCCACGCGGTCCAGTTTTTGCGGATCGGTAGAAAATATTTCTTTAATTTTAACCTTAGAATTAAAAAGTTCACAAATGATTTTATTACCTTCAACCAAAAACAAATTGTATTTTTGCCTGAACTTCTTTTTATCCAAAGACTGTAAAACTTTTATTGTATGAGCTGTAAGCATTATAAGAATTCTCCTCAAAAGTATTATAAAATTATCTCATTTGCAACATTTGTTGGTCTCTTGTATGCCTGCAGCACTACCAAAAAAGTTCCTGACGGCGAATATCTGCTGGTAAAAAACAATTTTGAGTTTGAAGATAAGAAAGAACCTTTCGACGGTGAACTGAAAGGCTATGTTCAGCAAAAGCCCAATAAAAGGCAGTTCCTCTTTATGCCGCTGAGCCTGTGGCTGTATAATGCAGCCAATCCCAAATACGATACGCTCCTTAATGAATATATGACCTATCCTAATGAGATGAGAAATCAGAAATTAAGGGATTCTCTTTTCATTAAATACAACATGAACAGCGATATCGGGAAAAGCCTTTTTATGGACAGGCTGTATCACAACTGGGGTTCCGCTCCGGTTATTCTTGATCAGACAAGAACCGAAAAAAGTGCTGTATCCATTCAGAAAAGATTGACTTACAGGGGATATTGGGATGCTGAGGTAAAATACAAGCACGACCTTGATTCTGCAGCCAAAAAAGCGGCGGTAACTTATTTAATTACCCACAAGGATCCTACTTATATTAGAGATTACTACTATAATATCACAGATAACGAGGTTAAAAGTATCTATCAGCAGCATTTAACGGAAAGTCTTATCAGAAGAGGACAGATCCTGGACCAGACGGTACTTGAGAAAGAAGTGAACAGAATTAATGATCTGATGAGGGAATACGGCTACTACCGTTTTAATGCCCTTGGAGACGAAGTGGGTTTCATAGCAGATTCCTTAAAAAGTACGAAGCAGGTTCCTCTTGTCATGGAAGTTCATAAAGATTCATTAGACAGCCCGTATAAAAAATCCACCATCGGAAATATTGATGTTGCTATTGTCGACGATATTAAGGATTTTCCTGGACATACAAAGAAAGACAGTTTAAGAGGCATCCGTTTTCATAAAACCGAAAATACCTATGATTCCCGTTCCATATGGAGAGCGATTATCGTAGGAAATAAGCAAATGTATGACCAGAAAAAACTGGATCTTACGAAAAGAAATATCCTGGCAATGAACAATTTCAGCATCCTGAAGGCCAGAGATTCTTTAAGACGTGGAGGCGGGACCAGTCCTAATGACAGTATTGTCGATGTAACTTACATCTTAAAGCCGTTGCCGAAATATGATTTGAAAGTCGGATTGGATTTAAATTATTCGGAGGTGCTGAACTTCGGGGTCTCCCCTTCCGTGGATCTTATTACGAGAAATGTATTCGGCGGCGCGGAAAACCTTTCTACAAGCGTTTCCGGGACTTTCGGCCGTATTGTGGATCCTAAAGATATCAACCGGAGGATTCTGGCTTATGAAATCTCAGCACAGGCTTCCCTGAGCTTCCCACGATTGCTGTTGCCATTCAACTATTATAAACTGATACCAAAGCGGTACAGCCCAACGTCCTCTATTGTCTTAGGGGTTTCCGACCAGAACAATATTGGTTTGGGAAGGCTGAACTTTAATACGGGCCTAAATTATCTGGCTACGGTAAATGAAAAAGTAACACACAGGCTGACCCTCTTTAACACACAGCTGAGTTTAACAAAAAATAAAGACGCATATTACAGCTACTTTACCAGTGACAATGCCATCCGTGAAGAATTTTTCAACGATTACTTTTCGTATAATCCCGGCGTTGCCCAGCAGTTTTATTCAGGTCAGTTAAGTATCGATCAGGTTTCCCAGCAGATCATCAGTGATACAACGTATCTTCAGGGACTTAATCAGCAGGGCGTTGACCGATACGTTGCGTTTGTGGGAACACTGGTGAATAAAGACCGGCAGACCCAGGATGTATTGATCTCTTCCATGATTTATAATTTCATTTATAATGAAATCGGAAAAAAAGATTATCCTAATGCATTCTATTTCAGTGGAAAAGTGGAACTGGCCGGAAATATCTTCAGCATTTTTAACCAAAAAAGAAACGAGGGTGGAATTACCACAAGTCCGGAAAGGACGATTTTCAACATTCCTTATGCCCAGTTTGTGAAGTTTGACTTTGATATCAGGAAATATTTTAAATTCGGTGATAACACACTGGCGCTTCGCCAGTTTATAGGAGTCGGGATTCCTTACGGCAACTCCTCCAACATGCCGGTGATCCGCTCTTATTTTAATGGTGGACCTAATGATATCAGGGCCTGGGTTCCTTTTGGAGGCTTGGGTCCTGCAGATTCTCAGGTTGACGAAAGGGTTCGTACCTATATGACGGACAATTTAAAATTAACGACGAATATTGAATTCAGGGTTCCTTTCAATGATACGTATGAAGGAGCGCTTTTTACAGACATCGGTAACATCTGGAGTCTTAAGAACTACAATGACGGCTATGGAGATGAATTTAAATTTAATAAATTTTTAAAGCAGGTAGGTGTCGGAAGCGGTTTCGGATTAAGACTGAATATTGCTTATATCAAAGTAAGGCTGGATTTAGCATATAAGATGTACGAACCCAACCGCCCTGAAGGTGAAAAATGGCGTCTGAAATATTTTCAGCCGTTTAAGCCGACCCTTAATATTGCCTTTGGCTACCCTTTCTAAGATTAAAATGATTTCATGGCTAAATAACGGAAACGATTCCGGAATAGTTCTGTGTGAATAAGCCCCGTTTAAATTTTAGCCTTAAAATCTTTAGCAGGTGTAAATTGTCTGTATATATAGGTTAAAAAAGATTCAGATGGGCTGTAATGTTCAAATATTTATCATTAGACCCTCGATAATTCCTTCTTAATAAAGTGAGTTCGGTGTAAAAGTATAGTATCAATAGAAACGGATTTTAACCGATATGAGGTCTGATAATCTGGTTTTGATAGAATCAACATAGGTTTAGCTAAAGCAGAATTGTAATAAAATGCTATAATAAAATCAGTGTGAAATGTTTAAATCTTTATTAGATAGAACGCCTTGTAATTATAGACCTAACATGATCCAAAATAATCAGACAGAAATATCTAATCCGGCGAAATTCCCAAAGCAAAATACACAACAGCCACCGTTCTTGCAAGGATTTCTCTAAACTGATTACGGTAATAGCTCTCAGGTTTTGTAACATCCTGCGCATCAAAGCCGAGAGCATTCATATTATTGTTTCTGGCGAATAGAAGCGCCCGGAGATTATGGAATCCCTGAGAAACGATAATGACATTATCTTTATGGTAGACATCTTTGCAGCGGAGAATGCTTTTGTACGTATTAAAACCTTTAGGGTCTTCCATAATTATTTCTTCCGGAACGCCCTCCTGATAAATCAGATACGTCTTCATGGCGGCAGGCTCATCATAGCCTTTGCTTTTTTCGCCGCTTACCAGGATTTTACGGATCTTTCCATGGTGATACAGCAGAGCGGCTGCATCCATTCTTTTCGTAAAATACGGATTAGACAGTCCGGATCTCATTTTTGGGGAAGTTCCCAAAACCAGAGCCACTTCACGCGGCGGGATCTTTGATATTTTGGTATACGTCCTGCCATCCGTAAGGGCAAAAACCCAGGCATTGGCAAGGCATATCAACAGAATTCCCATTTCTATTGATATGAATATAAGATTGAATATGTTTTTTATTATTCTCAACTAAGATCAAAGTTAAGCTTTATTTTATCGCTTTTCGCAATCGACATACAAGCCAAAATATGCCCTTTTTCTTCTTCTTTTTCAGTAAGGTATTCGTTTTCCAGCAATTCTACTTCGCCTTCTTCCAGAATACATTCGCAGGTTCCGCAAATTCCGGATTTGCACGAATAAGGTACAGGAAATTTTTGGATTAACAGCTGCTGAAGAATTTTTTCTTTATTATCCGGTAATGTGGTATTATAGGCCTTACCCAGCAAATTGAATTCCACTTTTACATTTTCGATAAGCGGGAACTCTTTTTCTACAGGATAAATATCATCATTAAACTCTTCAAACAACTCAAAGTGAATATTTTTCTTTGGAATCCCGTGATGGTAGCAGGCATTCGCCAACGTTTTGATCATCTCCCCTTTTCCGCAGATCAGGACTTCGTCTACCGCATCCCAGATCGTAGATTCTTCGTCGGTGTCATCCAGATGGAGGATCTGGTTGATGATCAGACTTAGTTTCTTATCGTCGAGCCTGCCGTGAAAGAAAGTGTTGGATGTCTTTTCCCGGGAATAGAAATAGAAGATCTGTAACCTGTCATTGTATTTTTTAGCAAGATTATCCAATTCATCCCTGAAGATCAGCTCTTCAGAGCTTTTATTCCCGAAAAACAGAAACAGCCGTGTTCTCGGTTCGTTATAAAGGATATTTTTAAAATGGCTCAGAATAGGGGTAATTCCGATTCCCGATGCAAAACCTACGATGGTCCTGAATTCGCTCGGTTTGGAAATCAGTGTAAATCTTCCGGCCGGCTCGCTTACCCATAGCATATCGCCTGCCTGATAGTTTTTGAACAGCTGTGCAGCAGGTCCATCATGAGAATTGATCTTAATTCCCAAGGTTATTTTATGTTCGTAAGGAGCGGAAGTTATTGAGTAATCATTGATTACCACCTGACCCTGCGCCTGAAATTTCAGGCTCACAAACTGTCCCGCTTCAAACTTGAATTTTCCTTTCAGGTGCTCCGGAATCTCAAATTCCAGGGAAAAAGTATTTTTGGTAAGTTCTTCCTTTTTCGCTATTTTTAGCCGGTGAAACTGCGTCAGTTTCCCTTTATAGATGTGTTGTTCCATAACTTCAACTCAAAAATAGATAAAAAAATAATTATGAAGAAGATAATTTTATCAACGCTTGTTCTTTTTGCCCTGGCAAGCTGTAAAAAAGAAAGTCCGAAAACTGAAGAAAATTCGGGATCAACAGATTCTACGGCAATTTCTCAAAAAGCAGGGGCTCCAAAAGCGGAATTGAAAGAAATTTCCCAGCAGGAACTGGTAAATCATCTATCTAATAAAAACGACACTTTATATGTCACCAATTTTTTTGCAACCTGGTGCGGCCCATGTATGATGGAGATTCCTCATTTTAAGAAAAAGATCGGAGAGTTGAAAGGTAAGCCTGTGAAATTTACTTTTGTTGATATTCTGGACAAAACTGCATGGAAAGATAAAGTTCCTGCATTTGCGAAGGAAAACGGATTGGAAAACGATATCGTCCTGGTAGATGAATCGAAATTCGACAATACATTTTTTTCCAATTTTGAAACCTGGAAAGGCAACGGAATTCCTTTTACCTATTTCCGGAAAGGCGATAAGACCGATGAAGTTGAGGGTTCAATGTCTGAAGAAATGCTGAATGAAAAAATTAATTCATTCCTACAATAATCAGCGAGTTATTTAGAAAAAATGCCTGATAAATTCAAAATCCTGTGTTTATTTTTACTGATTGCGATCCTGATCATGGCGGTCATTAATCTGAACACAGGATTTTTAAGTTTACACCTCAATGATTTTTGGGGAAATGCTTCCAACAGCCAAATTGCGGAAATCCGCGTAAACCGTGTTTTGGTAATGCTTCTGGCAGGGATTTCTATTCCGACTTCCGGTTTTCTGATGCAGGAATACTTTCAGAACCCTCTGGCCGGACCGGATATTCTGGGGATTACCTCGGTTGCCAGCTTATCGGTCGCTTTCTATATTTTTTTCTCCCATGATATTCTTCTGCCGGAATTCCTTCAGAACAGTTTCCTGAGTTTATCGGCCATTGCCGGAAGCTTACTGCTGATGTTTATTTTGCTTTCGATTTCGAAGCGGTTCCAGGACAAATCCTATCTCGTTATCTTCGGCTTTCTCGTTTCGGCATTTGCAGGAGCTGTTGTTTCACTGCTCCAGTTCTATGCGGAAAACCAAAGCCTTAAAAACTATATCCTGTGGTCTTTCGGAGCGAACAATATGGTCTCTCGGAATCAAATCTACATTCTGTCCTCTTTGATTGCAGCCGGATTATGGATCTGCTTCAACACCATAAAACCGTTGATCGGTAATTCTCTGGGAACTTCTTATGCTCAGAGTCTGGGCGTTAATCTAAACCGGCTGAAGATCGGTATTATCATCGCATCTTCCCTGCTTTCAGCTTCTGTGACGGCTTTTTTAGGCCCCATCCTTTTTATCGGAATTATTGTACCGCATTTCTGCCGGCTGATCTACAATCCTTCCCGGCTGTGGCAGCAATGGATTCTGAATATGTTTTTGGGAATGCTGATGATGCTCATGTTTTCAGTGATTGCAGAAAAAACACAGATCCCTTTAAATGTAATCAGTTCGGTTTTCGGCATTCCGGTAATCCTGGTGATGCTTCTGAAAAAGAATAAAGTGTAGAGGTTGGATTTTCGCAAAGGTGCAGAAGGATTTTAAATACGCTACGTTGACAAGATGCAAGTATTTTATTTCTCTCAGATTTTACAGATGACGCAAATCAGATGTTTGAAAATATTTTAATCTAAATAATAAAGTATAATTAATTCCGCAGGAATCCAGACTAATTTTTTGAGATGCCTTTGACAGTACAAATTAAATGTAAAGTATATTTTTAAAGAGCGAGGATGAATATAAAGGTAATACATAAACAACTGATTATTGCAAACATTATTTTGTTTGTCGTAAGCTTTTTGTTTTTAGAATATTCCAAAATATTCAGAATGGATACGGAAAAACATTGGATATATTCATTCGGTCATAATTGGTGGTTCATGATAGCAATACCCTCAGCATTTTGGGGATCTTTAATCTCAGGAGCATACAGCTTATGGAAAGTCACGAAGCATAAATATTTGTATTTTAGCTTTAGTATGTTTCCTTTCATAACTTTTATCCTAATCGTTTCTATTTAAATATGCATTTAAAAATTCAACAAGCAGACATCGGCTACAGCAAAACCTTAATTTCAAAGGCAGATGCCCATCTGAATCTGGGAGAAGTATGCCTGCTGATCGGGAATAACGGTGTTGGAAAAACTACTTTGATCAAATCGATCTTACATCAGACTGATTTGCTGAACGGAGATATTTTCATCAAAGGCAAAAGCATCAGACATTTTTCCGTAAAGGAAATTGCAGAGCAGATCGCCGTTGTTTTCTCAACATCTCTGGTTCCGCAGAATTATACTGTAGAAGACCTGATCTCATTGGGAAAATATATTCATTACCCTTTTTATTTTGAACTGAAAAAAGAAGACCGCAATCAGGTTTCCCATATCATCCAGGAATTGGATCTGTCCCAATATAAACACACCCTGCTGAGAAACCTTTCAGACGGGAATCTTCAGAAAGCATTCATCGGAAGAGCGATTGCACAAAATGCACCGGTTATTTTCCTCGATGAACCGACCACGCATCTTGATGAAAAAAATAAAATCATCATCCTTAAAACCCTCAGAAAATTAGCCAAGGAGCAAAATAAGCTGATCTTCTTTTCCTCTCACGACTGGCGGCTGGCAAAAGAGTTTGCCGATAAGATCTGGTATATTAAAGAAGGAGCATTATATTCCGGAATGGTAGAAGATGTTTTGCTTCAGCATGAAGAATTACTCAATCCCACCTTATTTGAAATTAACGAAAAATTCGTACCCCCAAAAATTACAGCACCGGAGGCTTACAAAGAAATGTTGTATTCCCTGCTTCAGAAAAACTTCCGGAAAAACCTTTCGGCCCTGCAATTTGAATTTCGGGATGCTGTTTGGCTGATTACTTACGATTCAGGAATGCAACAATGCGAATCTTTTGAAGAAATTGTTAAATTCGTGCAAACCATTCATTAATACGCTATTTCACTTAAATAACTCATATATTATGCATGCATAGTATTATGCTTCTCATATAAATTAACGTTCTCATTTCCATTTTATTAACAAATTTTAACGCAAATAAATACTATGCATGCATAATATTTACTAAATTTGGATAGAAACCTTTCAGCAAAGAATGATGGATAATAATAAAGAAAAAATAGAAAACGTTGATCTAATCTTAAAGCAGACCTGGCTGGCTGTTTCCAAAATGTACACGGAACTGGCTCAGGAACACGATTCTACAGCAGTTCAGGCCCTTACTCTTTTAAAAATAGATCCTAAAGAAGGAACAAGAAGTACAAATCTGGGCCCAAAAATGGCGATCGAACCGACTTCCCTTACGAGAATTATCAAGCTTCTTGAAGACAACGGTTATATCTATAAAGAAAAAACAACTACCGATAAGCGCGAAGTGATCATTAAACTTACAGATAAAGGTTTGAATTCCAGAAATATGTCTAAAGAGGTGGTGGTTAACTTCAACAAAAAAGTAATGGAAAAAATTTCCCCCGACAAACTGGAAACTTTTAAAGAAGTCATGAGTGAAATTATGAAAATAGCGTCGGATCTCAACAACAGGAAATAATGCTTTTTATTCCGCATCAGATAAACATCTGATGTCGTAACGGAAATAAGTAAGCATATTATAGAATACAGATAATAACTAAAAATAAATATTAATGAAAAGAAGAATCAAACACGTTACCGTTCTTGGTTCAGGGATTATGGGAAGCGGTATTGCAGCACATTTTGCCAATATCGGCGTCCAGGTGTCGCTGCTGGATATTGTTCCTTTTGAACTGACTGAAGCAGAGCAGAAGAAAGGTCTGACGAGAGATGATAAAGCGGTACGGAACAGAATCGCTTCCGAAAACTTTGAGAAACTTAAGAAAGCAAGTCCTGCCCTGCTCTATTCACCGAAATTTGCAGAAAGAATAACCGTCGGAAACTTTGACGATGACTTGCCTAAAATAAAAAATACAGACTGGATTATTGAAGTAGTGGTTGAAAAGCTGGACATCAAGAAATCCGTTTATGAAAAAATAGAACAGTTCAGAAAACCGGGAACGCTGATTTCTTCAAACACTTCGGGAATCCCTATCCATTTTTTAACGGAAGGAAGAAGCGAAGACTTTAAACAGTATTTTGCAGGAACGCACTTCTTTAATCCGGTGCGTTATCTTCCATTACTGGAAGTAATTCCTACCGCTGATACCCTGCCGAAAGTAATCGAGTTCTACATGAACTACGGAGCAAAATTCCTGGGAAAAACAACCGTTCTGGCTAAAGATACGCCTGCGTTCATTGCCAACAGAATCGGGGTCTTTTCTATGATGGACTTGCTGCATAATGTACAGAAATTAGGATTAACCGTTTCTGAAGTTGATAAACTGACAGGTCCTGTGATTGGCCGTCCGAAGTCGGCAACCTTCAGAACAGCAGATGTAGTGGGCCTGGATACTTTGGTAATGGTAGCCAACGGTGTTCGCCAAAGCGGTGCTGAAGCAAACAATTTCAATGATGTGTTCGCCCTTCCGGGTTATATCCAGAAAATGGTGGATAATAAATGGCTGGGTTCGAAAACACAGCAGGGTTTTTATAAAAAAGTAAAAAATACGGACGGGAAATCCGAAATCCACGGATTAAATCTTGATACCCTGGAATATGAGCTGCAGGGAAAATCTTCTTTCCCGACCCTGGAACTCACTAAAAACATCGATAAGCCGATTGACCGGTTTAAGGTTTTAATCGGCGGAAAGGATAAAGCCGGGGAACTTTACAGAAAATCACTGGGTGCCCTGTTCGCTTACGTTTCACATAAAGTCCCTGAAATCTCTGATGAGGTTTATAAGATCGACGATGCTATGAAGGCCGGTTTCGGATGGGAAAACGGTCCGTTTGAAATCTGGGATGCCGTTGGCGTTCAGAAAGGTATTGAACTCGCTCAGGATGCAGGCTATGAAGTTTCCGACTGGGTGAAGAATGTAGAAAATTTCTACAAAGTAAATGAAGACGGACAGAGCATTTATGTCGATAAAAATTCCGGTGAATACAGCAAAATTCCCGGACAGGAGTCTTTTATTATTTTAGACAATATCCGTAAAAACAAAACCCTCTGGAGCAATTCCGGAGCAGCGATTGAGGATCTGGGAGACGGAATCATCAACTTCGAGATCCGTTCTAAAATGAATTCTTTAGGCGGCGAAGTGCTCGACGGATTAAACAGAGCCATCGATTTAGCTGAAAAAGAATATGACGGTCTGGTCATCGGCAACCAGGGAACCAATTTCTCGGTGGGTGCCAATTTAGCCATGATTTTAATGATGGCGATCGAACAGGACTGGGACGATCTGAACATGGCCATTGCCTATTTCCAGAAATCCATGATGAGGGTGCGATATTCTTCCATTCCGGTGGTGGTTGCTCCGCACGGTATGACTTTAGGCGGCGGATGCGAAATGACCATGCATGCCGACCGCGTGGTTGCCGCAGCCGAAACCTATATCGGGTTGGTTGAGACCGGAGTCGGTGTCATTCCGGGTGGTGGTGGTACCAAAGAGCTTACCCTGAGAACATCAAGGGAATTCCACAAGGATGACGTAAAAAACAACCGTCTTCGCGAAGCTTTCATGAATATTGCCATGGGTAAAGTGGCCACTTCTGCTTATGAAGCCTACGACATGGGAATCCTTGAACATGGAAAAGATATTGTTGCCGTAGATAAAAGAAACCAGATCATGACCGCAAAAATGCTGGCGAAAAGCCTGGCTGAACATGGCTATACCCAGCCTATCGAACAGAAGGTAAAGGTATTGGGTAAAGATGCACTCGGGATGTTCTATGTAGGAACCGACCAGATGCTGACCGGAAACTATATTTCCGAGCACGATAAGAAAATTGCCGATAAACTAGCCAATGTGATGGTCGGCGGAAATCTTTCCGAGGAAACCGTGGTTACCGAACAGTATTTACTGAATCTTGAAAGAGAAACGTTTTTACAGCTTTGCGGTGAAAGAAAAACATTGGAAAGAATCCAGTACATGTTACAGAATGGAAAACCGTTGAGAAACTA
>JAKOOG010000178.1 GCA_022701545.1 Weeksellaceae bacterium
TTACCGGTTTTTTACCGGAAAAAATCTCATTAAGATCATAACACACAAATTCTCCCAGCTGGTACGGATTGGCGGAAACCCAGGCCAGCCTTTTCTGAGGCGAAAAGATCACCGCGTGATGGGCCAGCAGCTGATTGATCGCCTTTTCGTTACCATAGCCGATCTTCCCTCCTTTCAGTCCTGATCTGTCCCTTAACATGGCCGCCATCTTCCCGGGATTCAGCTTTTGGTTTTCCTGTAACAGTTCCTGAAGCTTTTCGTAGCGGTATTCGGAGTGGCTTTCGAGAATATGCTTCCGGTTTCTTTTATCGTTTTTGTAAGCCTCCGACTGGAAATGGTTGGTACAAAACACCTTGCTTGTATTCTGTACTCGATATACTCCGAAATTATCCGGCGAAACCTCAATAATAACTGCATTTTTATCGTTGGCACTGCCTACCAGAATGGATTCCGAGACAAAGACTTTTCTCTTTTTGGCAATGGCAATGGCTTCATCAATATTCTTTGCATACTGTAAAATTTCCCTCGTCACCAGAGAAATCGGCGTTTTTGCCGTCAGGGGAATCTTAGACTTTCCGGCATTGATGGTTACGGTAAGTCCTTCCCTGTTCATTCCGGATACTACCCCGATCATTCCGGGCCAGCTTACAGAAAGATAAGGGATCCCGCCTTCAGGTTCTACGAATTCGATCAGCTTATTTTTGGCAAAATCATCCCCTACATAAAAATCGAAGTTCCGCCCGATCAGCAGGTCACCGTCTTCGGTATTTTCGTTCCAGACGGCAAGCGATGTACAGCCGACCATCATCAGGTCCTGCATGGCATGGCCGATGTCGTGGGCACCGTGCAGGTACATGCTTCTGAGGAATTTAGGCGCGATAAAATTATATTGGTCCGACGAATAGCGGGACAATCCGTACAATTCTGCCTGGTAATCTTCCCGGATATTCAGGTACATCTTCCGGTTGTACCATTTCAGAAAGCCGCTTAAAATTTTTTGCTTGAATTTTGACGGAATAAAGCCTTCCACTTTTGAGAAAAAGACCTCTTCCTGTTTCTGCATCAGGCTTTGGGTCAGCGCACCGTTGTTGTAGCCCAGCTGTAAAGGGTTTCCTTTAATGTACAGTTCCCAGAGCTGCTGCCTGTTTTTGGTTAAATAATTTTCATGAAAGCTGGACACAGAATCGTTGACCTTCTTTACCACAGGAATTTTAACCGAATATTGTTTGATGTCCGGAATATGGTGAACGGATTTCCGGATACCGCAGGAAGTAAGGCTGAAACTCAGGATCAGGCCGAAGCAGAGGAATACGATCTTTTTCTCCTCAGAAAAACAGCTTTCGATTAAACCGTCAATCCTATTTTTCTTCATCTTTATTAATCAGTTGTATTAATCGTTCATCAATCACTTCTTTTCCCAGGATTTCCGCGCAGGTATTAAAAGCCCCGATCGTACAGCCTAAGATCCCGTGCATGTTTACAGACTGCCCCGTCAGGAAAAGATTATCAATCTTCGTTCTCGGAGAAACCATCGTTTTCAGAGGATTTTCAGAATTTTTTACATAACCGTACATATTTCCGTTACAGCTGCCGATATAATCACGGTAAGACAGTGGCGAAGAAGTATAAATCCTTTTTACCGATTGCCGCAAACCGGGAATTTTCTTTTCCAGCGCATCAATCATCTTCTCGGCTTTCGCAAGCTTGAATTTTTCGTATTGCTGTCCTCTCTCCTGCTCTTCTGTTACGGTATTGAAGGTGTGCTTCCACTCTTCCACCTCTTCAAAGTCCATATAGGAAATTGCCGTAAGGCTTTCTGCAAAACCGGGATGCTGTTTTGATTCCGTTGAAGAAAGCATATAGGTTTCCGGCCAGGATTTTTTTTCATAACGATGGGCATTCCAAACCATCTCTTCATTTGAATAATGGTAAATGTTATAATTAAAATCCGGAACCGAATTTGGTTTCAGCACCAGGTATACGCTGAAGCAGGAAGATACGGGCTCCCAGCTTTTAATCCTGTTCAGAAAAGATTTTTTTAAGCGGTCTTCACCGATCAGCCGGATGGCAGAACGGATTTCTATATTGGAAATAAATGTCTTCGCATGATATTCTTTCCCGCTCGAGGTTTTTACACCGGTTAAAGTCTGGCCTTCATCAAATATAAATTCCGAAACCTCCGAATGCCTGTGTACTTCTGCGCCCTGTTCCCTTAATCTGCGGATCAGCAGTTTCGATATCTGACTTCCGCCTTTGATACATTTGTAAGCGCTTTGAATATAAGAGTTTACCGTAAGAGCATGAACATAAAACGGCACATTTTCGGAATCTCCGGCATATAAAAAATTCGATCCCAATAAAACCGACTGAAGGGTCTTGTTCTGTGTAATGGATTCGATAAACCGTCTGGTATTGAGATGCAGGATCTCTTCGTTGTAATGGTCTTTGCCTATCAGGTTATATCTCGGAAACTGACGGCAGACCCGCTGGATTTCTTCACAGTAGTTTTGCAGGTTTTCCCTTTCTTCAGGAAAATACTGAGCCAGACGATCCACAAAATTTTCGTAGCCCTGCGCATGGGGATATTCGGTTTTGTCGTCCCCGAAAGTAATTTTATCGTAGCCGTCCTTGTCCATCTGCTGAAGCTGAAGTTCATCCATGATTCCGAGATAGGAAAAGTACTGATGAAGGTTTTGCCCCTCGGAAAGCCCGCCCAGATAATGAACGCCGGTATCGAAAATAAGCTTGTCCCGGGAAAAAGTCTGCAGATTTCCGCCGTACTGGTTATTTTTCTCCAGCACGCACACCTTCAGGCCTTCTTTCGCTAAAATAAGCGCTGAAACAAGACCGCCCAATCCGCTGCCCACCACCAGTATATCAAATTCTTTTTTCAAGGAGAAAAGCTGTGTTTTAGTGATTTTGAATTTTAAAATGCAAAGTCCATAAAGATTTTTTCTTAACTGCCGGATATTTTTTAGGTGCGCAAAGGCATTAATTCTCAGCAACGATAAAAAAGCGGCTTACGGCTTACATTTTAAATTTCTCAACCCCTTAATGTTTGAGTTAAATATTAGTTTTATTTGGAGTAAAAGTAGGAAAATTAATCAATATCATCCCAAAAATCAAAATAATTGAACCACTGAAGGGGATATTTCCTGATCATGGACTCCAGATTTTGGGTATAGGAATTCAGAAGTCCCTGTGCATCTCGCTTTTTAACGTTTTGGGCAACTCTTGCATATAAATGATAATGGAGATTTTTTTCTTTCATCACATAGACATATACCACCGGAACGCCCAACCTGGAGGCAATAAGAAAAGGGCCGGCCGGGAATTTAGCGGTTTTGCCGAGCAGTTCGCTTTCCAGAAATTTGGAACCTTCGAAATAGCGGTCTCCGGTAAAGCAGATGAGTTCATTTTTAGATAACGCTTCATTGATCTCGAAAATATGGGACATATCTTCTTTGACGTAAATAAATTTAATGCTGCTCTGTTTTACGGAAACACTTTCCAGGTATTCTTTAATTACCGTAACTTCCTGATCGGTGGTTACCAGGTTGATCTGGCAGTCGAAATCGATATCGGCAAAGAAATGTTCCGCGATTTCAAAATTTCCGATATGGGCACTGATAAGGACGCCTCCTTTTTTTTCAGCTAAAAGGCTTCTGAGATTTTCTATCCCGTCGAACTCATAGGTATATTTATCCCGTAATCCGGCAGAAATTGCTGTTTTGTCAATTAAAACCGTTCCGAAGGTAAAGTAATTTTTAAATAATGAAATTTTTGTTTTCCAGTATCCGTATTTCAGTCTTTTGCGGAAGTAATATCGGTAATAGGTATTGCTCTTTTTTTCGAATAGGAAATAGTAAAAAGCGACAAAATACAGGACAATATATGAACTCCGGATCCCGATATTTCTGATACACCAGACAAAAATCCTGTATCCCAGGATGGTTCCTCTGGATTTGCCCTTCCATTTGTTCATAGCATTAGTTTGGTCATGTAACAATATATCAATGTACCAGTGTAACAATTCAATGAAGCATTGGTAAACTGTTATATTATTACATTGTTATATTAATATATTATTTATTTTTTTCCGTGATTTTATTTTCAATCGTGGTATAGAAGTCATCAAAAGTGATCATTTTCTTGAAGTCTGCTTCTCCCAGCTTCACACCGAAATTGGATTCAATTACCACCACCATATC
>JAKOOG010000180.1 GCA_022701545.1 Weeksellaceae bacterium
GCAAAGCCGTTCAGGTAATGACCCAGTATTTTGCTGTAACGCCTGGCTACAGCACGGCAGCAATCGATCAGCATAATCTGCTGATGCCGGTTCCGCAGGGGCAGATCAATACCGATCCTGCCATTAAACAAAATCCTGGATATTAAAAAATTATGAAAAATATATTTTTGACCACAAAAACTGCAGTTCTTCTTTTGTTATTGGTCTTCTCATCGGCCTTTTCACAAATCAATTATTTCAAAAAAGGAATTCCGGAAGGTAAAATCCTGGTGACCGCCCACCGGGGAGACTGGCGGAATTATCCTGAAAATTCTATCAAAGCAATTGAAGGTGCCATCAGAATGGGCGTGGATATCGTGGAAATTGATCTTCATAAAACCAAAGATGGCCAGCTGATTGTGATGCACGATTCCAGACTCGACCGTACAACGAATGGGAAAGGGGAAATCGCTGAATCCAATCTGGAAGACATTAGAAAGCTGTTCCTGAAAAGCGGGGTAGGGATACTGACCCGGGAAAAAGTACCGACATTGGAAGAAGTGCTCAATTTTATCAAAGGAAAAAGGATTATGCTGAATCTCGACAAATCCTGGAATTTCCTGGATGAGGTGAAAGCAATGACCGATAAAACAGGAACTGCGGAACAAATAATTTTAAAGGGTAACAAAAGCGCTGCGGAACTGAAAAAAGAAGTGGGCGATAAGCTTAATCAGATGGGGTATATGCCGATGGTCTGGCCGGAAGATTACAGCATTTATAAACGTGATCAAGTGCTGGATCCGGAGCAGTATGTAAAAGATTTTCATCAGCTTTTTGCCCCGGTAGCTTACGAAGTCATTATTAAAGATGATACGGCTAAGGCAGATCAGTTACTGTCCCTGATAAAAAAAACACATGCCCTGGTTTGGATCAACGCGCTATGGCCGGAATTATGCGCCGGGCATGATGATGATCTCGCGATAGACCACCCGGAAGAAAACTGGGGATGGATCCTTAAAAAAGGAGCCACCATTATCCAGACCGATCGTCCGGAGGCCCTGATCCGCTATCTTAAATCAAAAAACATGAAATATGAAGACTAAATTTTTAGGCCTGCTGATCTTTATTTCAGGAATCATCGCAGCACAGAAGGCCGTATCGCTCTCCCGTTTCCCTGATGATAAAGTGATGGTGGTAGCCCACAGGGCCGATTGGCGGGAAGCTCCGGAAAATTCTGCCTGGGCCGTAAGAAAAGCCATCGAAAAAGGAGTTAATATGGTGGAAGTGGACCTGGCGCTCACAAAAGACAGTGTGCTGGTGCTGATGCATGATAAAACCATCGACCGTACCACCACCGGAACCGGAAACCCCGGCGACTACACCTTGGCAGAACTCCGGAAATTCTCTTTAAAAGACGGCTTGGGCAGCACTACACAGATGAAAGTACCAACCCTGGAAGAAATTCTGGATATTACCCAAAATAAAATCCTGATTAACCTGGATAAAGGCTTTGATTACATCAATATTGTCTATCCTTTGCTTAAAAAAAGGAATATGCTGGATCAGGTTTTATTCAAAGGCAGTGAAACTTACAAGGAATTCGACCGGAAATACGGAAGCATTAAAAACGACATCCATTTCATGCCGATCATCAGGCTGAACGTGAAAGAAGGATGGCGGAAAATTAATGAATACACCGATCATTATAAAGTCTACGGTTTTGAATTTACTGTAGGAACTACGGAAGAAAATATGATCGATTTCAGCCAGGTACGCGCAAAAGGCTGTAAAGTATGGGTCAATGCACTATGGCCTCATCACAATGCCGGGCATAATGACGATTTGATTCTTGAAAATCCCAATGCCTATGAATGGTTTATCAAAAACCACGTCAACATTATACAGACCGACCGTCCGAAAGAGCTCATCGAATTCCTGAAGAAAAGGAATTTTTATTACTGATTTTATTATTTTTTCTATACTTTCAAAACTGAACCGGCGGAGCCTTTGGCTCCGCCGGTTCTATATTTTGCTGCAAATATCACTTTGCTAACGGCTGGTTGTATAGCAGCCTGTAATATTCATCCGCCATCCGGTCGCTGTTGAACTGATCTTTTACGTCATTCATCGAATGGTGCTGGATTTTTCTCCATTGGTCCGGTTTATCATAATAAGCGGGCAGAATTTCATTTTCAAGGATTTCATATAATTTGTTCAGGTCATAATTATCCTGTTCGTAAACGCTCATGTTTTCGTAATCGCATTTGGGAACCACAAAGGAATTTTCACCATGTTTGGCAAATTCGGGAATCCACCCGTCATCTGTGGAAAGGTTCACCGAGCCGTTCATGGCGGCCGTCATTCCTGACGTTCCCGAAGCTTCTCTCGGTACTCTCGGATTGTTAAGCCAAAGGTCTGAACCTTGTTTTAAAGATTTACTCAGAGAAAGTTCATAGCCTGTGAGTACCGCCAGGTGTTTATTGTTTTTGCTTTCTTCCACCAGGGAATTAAAAGTGGAAATTGCCGAATAATCCATCGGGTACGGTTTCCCCGCCCAGATCATCTGTATAGGATATTTGGGGTGGTTCAGCAGTTTATAAAACCGGCTTTTATCATGCAGAAGAAGGTCGGCACGCTTGTATCCGGCAAACCTTCTGGCCCAGACGATGGTAAAAATATTCGGGTCGAACAAGTTTCCGGTCTGGTCGGCTACAATTTTAAACAGTCTTTTCTTTAAATATTTTTTGCGTTCATCGAAAGCTTCATCATCATTTTCGTCTTTGGCTTTATACAATGGCTTATCTGCCCAGTATTTAAATTCCTGTGCATTGGTAACCGACGTGATTTCACAAATTCCAGGATATTTGCTCCACATCTTCCTGGATACATCGCCGTGAAGCTGAGAAACACCATTCGCTTCCCTTGCCATTTTCAGGGCACACAGCGAGTGGTTGAACCGGTCGTCATCCGAACCTTCAATATGCTTTACCTCTTCCATGCTCAAGCCTGAAAAATAAGACATGTCATGGCAGAGTCTTAAATTATGCTTTTCATTTCCTGCTTCTTCCGGGGTATGGGTCGTGAAAACAAGTTTTTCCTTAACTTTATTCAGGTTGCCATTGTATTTTTTCAATAAATGAAAGGCTGCCGGAAGTCCGTGGGCTTCATTCAGATGATACACTTCCCTTTCAATGTTCAGCTCGTCCAGCAGCTGGGCGCCTCCTTTTCCAAGCAGGATATACTGCGCCACCTTCGTCGCTTCATTGGCGTCATACAGCTTATGGCAGATGGTTTTTGAAACATGGTCGTTTTCAGGAACATCCGTTGAGAGGAAAAACATCGGAGCCGTATGGAAAATTTCAGGATCAAGATACCATACTTTTACCCATACCGGAGCGCTGTGGATTTCAATCTGGAATTTGAGTCCCGTATCCTTCAGGAAACTGTACATTTTCTTTGTCCAGGTCGGCTGCAGGGTCTGGTCGTGGTTTCTGGCCTGATCATAATAACCGAATTTCCAGAGAATCCCGATGCCGATGAGATCCTGCTTCAGGTTATAGGCGCTTCTCATGTGGGAGCCTGCCAGAAATCCGAGGCCACCCGAATATATTTTCAATACCTGATCAATGGCAAATTCCATTGAAAAATAGGCAACTTTTTTAGAATATTCCGGACTTACCTCAAACGGTACTTTAAAATTTTTGAAATCCATGCATAACGGTTTATAAGTGAAGAAACAAATGTATTAATAATGAAAATAAACTTTATATTAATTATTTTATAAATTAAGACTGAGCACTGTTTTGAATAATTTTTTTTCTTTACCTTTAATAAGTAATTTTTTGATAATCAAAACTTCATGATCTGAAACGGGAGTTTTATGTGTTCCATAACCTTATTATTTCAAGCACATGAAAAAGACATTTTCTGATGAAGATTTAATTAAAAATCTAAGCTTATATTATCTGAACCGGCATCTGAAAAAGAAACCGATTGAGAAATACCACCGTACCATAGATGCTTCCCCGCTTCACGACCGGGAAAAGTACAAAAAGAAAGCCGAAATTTTACTGCTCAATTCCTTCATGCACCATTTTCCTGAAATTAAGTTCGAAGATCTAACCTGCGAAAGCCCTGATTTTATCGCAAAATTCAATAATAAAAAAATAGGGATCGAGCTTACCGAGGTGATTAATCATTTGGAAATGAAAAAATTAGAAAGCAATCTTAATAAGATTTTCCGTCAGGCAGAAATACTTTTGGAACAGGAAGACACTACGAAATATCGTGGTGTTTATTTTTTGGAATTTCACTCAAATATCAAGCTGGATACCCTGGAATGCCATCAGGAAATTGTTCTGAATATTTATAAGAGCATTAAAAAAGGAAAGCCGGCCGGTCATGTGAAAAGCATCCGGAAATCTTCCCACCGCAGGAATGTTTTCATTACCCATGAATATAACATGAGTTTGTTTGATGAGCTGTGTTCCGAGAAAATTGTAGACCTGATTGAGAAAAAGAACGAAAAGTTCCCTTACTACGACACCTCTGTGGACGAATGCTGGCTTGTGATCGTCTCGGATATGAATTCCATTGCTTCAAGATATACTTTCATTCAGGATAAAGAGCACCTCCAGCAGGTTAAAAGTCCTTTTCATAAGATTTTCCATCTGGAAAACCTTTGTGGAAATATTACAAGCATTAAATAATTATTGTAAAAATCATATTAATCATGAGTTTTTATTAAGGTATTGGCATTAAATTAATAATTTTTAATTTGAATTGTTTATATTTGATATGTATAACTTCTTTTACTTAATAATCAAAAACTCCGGATGATATGAAGAAATCTTTATTCCTTTTCTTTTTTGTCGTTTCCCATATGATTTTCGCCCAGGCAGACTGCGCAACAGCGCTTTCGGTATGCGGAAATTCAAATATCACCTATTCGCCTGCGGGTATCGGCGCTGTGAATGAAAACCTGGGCGGATGCCTGTCCACCGGTGAACATAATTCCATCTGGTATAAATTTACGATTGCAACCGGTGGAACCCTTACTTTCGACCTTGTGCCTTCCTCTTCCGATGCGGATTATGACTGGGCTATTTACGGACCGAATGTCAGCTGTGGAAACCTGGGTACCCCGATACGCTGTAATGCAGCTACCGTTATTGGAGTAGGGGCCTCAACAGGAATGAACATGACCAGTACCATTACAAGTGCAGCCGGAGGTTCTCTCACGCCATACTGCCAATATCTCGATGTGTTGCCGGGACAGACCTATTACTTGTACATCGATAATTGGGTAGATGTCACCAATCCAACGATGGCGCCATTTTCCTTAACCTGGGGCGGCACGGCTACGCTGGCTTCTCCGTTTACGGATCCGGCCATTCAGACGCAGCCATTTATTCCGCCGGGAACACCGGCCGCTAATCCTGCAGATCCAAGAGAAATTGTGATCTGCCAGAATCCGACGGTTTTCAATTTCAACACTTTATCGGCAGGAATTTTAAACGGAAATACGAATTTTCAGATCAGTTATCACAGCTCACAGAACGATGCATTATCAGGAGCTAATCCTATCTTAACGCCAATCACGGTGAATACTACTACAACTTATTACTACAGTGTGCATTATCAGGATCCTTCCAATCCGAACAATCCGATCAATTCATGCAGGCAGGTAGGCGCCTTCAAATTTAAATACGGAAACATTTCGGTGAATAATGTGACGCTGTTCAGCTGTAACAACAATAACGCAGGAACTGCAACGTTCGATCTTACTTCAGCTGCAGTGTTCAGTGACCCTACAGCGACCAGGCAATATTACCAATCGATGGCCGATCTTAATGCGGGTACCAACCCCATTGTTCCGGCTAATGCCTTTGTATCTGCCGAAGGAATTGTGTATGTAAAAATCACCTCTCAATACGGCTGTACCGCCATTGCCCAGATTACCCTGAAATTTTATCCGGCAATTGTGGTAACGGAAGCAACTTTGAGATCATGTGCGATAGCCAACGCTCCTGCTACGGCTTTATTTAACTTAAGCACGGCGACGGTTATTTCGCAGACGCTGCCTAAAAAATACTTTACTTCCCTGGCCGATGCACAGACCGGCAGCAATGAAATCGTAGGTTTCCTGAATTATACCGCCCCGAATAGCGTGATCTTTGTAAAAGTGACCGATACCAACGGCTGTTATGCCATCGCAAAAGTTAACCTGATCGTTATTCCGCCTGTATATTCAAGTGTTTTAAAAGATAAAACAATCTGTATTGAAGATAAAACAACATTGGATGCCGGCCCCGGATTTACCTCTTACGAATGGAGCACCGGCGCAACGACCCAGACGGTAAGCAATGTAGGCGTGGGAACCTATTGGGTAAAACTGAAAACCGGAGAATGTACGTCAGTTCAGACAGTAAAAATATATCCTTCCGAACAGCCCGTAATTTCGGACGTCGATATCAAGAACAATACGGTTACCGTAAATGTGAAAGGCGGTAAATCACCTTATAGCTATTCCATGGACGGTGTGAAATGGCAGAGCTCCAATGTATTTACCAACGTACCGCGCGGCGATAATCATATTTATGTAAAAGATGCGTATGACTGCGATCCGATAGACATTGATGTCGTTGTTCCGAATCTGGTGAATGTAATCACGCCGAATGGAGACGGCGTCAATGATGTGATCGATTATTCCGCACTGGGGAATAAGCAGAATCTGGTATTCAGTATTTTCGACCGTTACGGAAACAAGATGTTTGAAGCCAACCGGTTCAATGCTTATAAATGGGACGGGACGGCCGGAGGAAAGAAAGTGGCGACAGGCACCTACTGGTATTCCGTTTCCTGGAATGAGAATGATAAGAAAAATACCCTGTTCACCTATTCAGGCTGGGTCATGGTAAAAAACCGGGAATAATTTTTATATTTAAAGAAAGCCGTCACTGCTGTGGCGGTTTTTATTTGGTAATTTCTTACCTTAGTTATTTAAAATTAAATTATGAAGGATCTATTCATCAAGCGTTTTGGGTATTATAAAATGCTGGGAGATCAATCTTTTGAACAGCTGTCGGAGGAAGAAATATTCTGGCAGTTTAATGAGGAAAGCAATTCCATAGCCGTTGTTGTAAAACATATTGCCGGTAACATGCTGTCGCGGTGGACGAATTTTTTAACGGAAGACGGAGAGAAAACCTGGAGAAACCGTGACGAAGAATTTCTCAATACTTTTAAGACGAAAGCGGAAGTACTGGAATATTGGGAACAAGGCTGGAAATGCCTCTTCCACGCGATGGATCAGATTACAGAGGAAAACCTATATGCAACAATTTACATCAGAAATGAAGCACATTCCGTTATCGATGCGGTATTCAGGCAGTTGGCACATTACCCTTATCATATCGGACAAATTGTTTACATCGCCAAAATGATTAAAAGCAACGACTGGAAAACCCTTTCCATCGCCAGGAATAAATCCGGTGATTTTAATGCCGTCATGAAAACACGGTTTTCCTGAAACGATTTTGAAACAAATTTTTTACCGGCCCGCTTTCAGACACTCCTGAACTATGGATGAATGTAAGCCATAGAATGAATCGATTTCAGATTCATGTTAAAAATGATTATCTTTGCACCCACAAAATTCAGAATCAATAAATGTCTCAATTTCACCGAACTGCCGCATTTCATACCCTTGGCTGCAAATTAAATTTTGCGGAAACATCGACTATTGCCCGCCAATTGACCGATGCCGGTTATGAAAAGGTGGGCTTTGATAATAAGGCCAATGTATATGTTATCAATACCTGCTCAGTAACTGAAAATGCAGACCGTGAGTGCAAGCTTCATGTAAAAAGAGCCATGAAAGCCAATCCGGAAGGCCTGGTGGTGATTGTCGGCTGCTACGCCCAGCTGAAGCCTGAAGAAATTTCGCAGATCGAAGGCGTAGACTTGGTATTGGGGGCTAAAGAAAAGTTCAATATCTTAAGTTATCTTGATGATCTGGAAAAATCTGAAAGTGAAGGAATTGTGCATTCCTGTGAGATTGAAGAAACCGATTTCTTTATAGGCAGTTATTCGATCGGGGACAGGACAAGGGCTTTCCTGAAAGTTCAGGATGGATGCGACTACAAATGTACCTACTGTACGATTCCTCTGGCCCGAGGGATTTCACGTTCCGATACCATTGAAAATGTTTTGAAAAATGCAAAGGAAATTGCAGCGAGGGACATCAAGGAAATTGTCCTTACCGGGGTAAACATCGGTGACTATGGAAAAGGGGAATTCGGAAATAAAAGACACGAACATACATTCCTGGATCTGATTTCGGAACTTGATCAGGTGGAAGGTATCGAAAGGATCCGGATCTCTTCCATCGAACCGAATCTTCTGAAAAATGAAAGCATTGAACTGGTTTCTAAAAGCAGGAGCTTTGTGCCGCATTTCCATATTCCGCTGCAATCCGGAAGCGATGACCTGCTGAAGAAAATGAAACGCCGTTATTTAACGAAACTGTATGACGACCGGGTTCATAAGATCCGTGAAGTAATGCCGCATGCCGCTATCGGGGTAGATGTAATTGTCGGTTTTCCCGGGGAAACAGAAGAACGGTTTATGGAAACCTACACTTTCCTGAACGACCTGCCGATCTCTTACCTCCATGTATTTACTTATTCTGAACGAGAAAATACCGAGGCTGCAGACATGGAAGGCGTTGTTCCGATTCCGGAAAGAAAAAGACGCAACAAAATGCTCAGAATCCTGTCTGAAAAGAAAAAGATGGCCTTCTACCAGACCCAGCTTGGAAAAACACTTCCCGTGCTTTGGGAGCATGAGAATAAAGACGGAAAAATGTTCGGCTTTACCGAAAATTATGTACGGGTACAGAAAGATTTCGATCCGTCTTCCGTTAATCAGATTGAGGTATTGAAGCTTGAAAAAATTGAAGCTGACGGCACCGTTTCCGTGATGGATTCCTTTGAAAGTTTCCTGGAAAAGATTTAAAATTCAATAAATTTGCTGTAAGGCAACTATGATATCAACAGAAATGGGTTTTGCCTGTTTTCTTTATGATGCATTATCATTGCCTTTGTATCGATATACCTTACGATTTATTTCTTTTAATTATTTAAGCTAAAAATACTGTTCTGCAATGATGTGTATACTTCTTTAGATTTATTTATATTAAAACAGGTTTAAAGGTATTTTTACGGTAAAAATAAAAGATTACCGCCGCATTTTTGATGTATTTTGTTGTACTTATTCAAATTAAATTTTTTTAACTTTGAGTAAATTCAACTTGATATGAGAGATAAATTTTTGCTTTGGGGGGCCGTTGTCCTGGCGGTTGCCTGGAGTGTTGCCTTTTTAATAAAAGCCGATTGGTGGATTCCTTTTTTCCTGACCATCATCTATGCCATAGGTGTCTATAATGTTACCCAGAGCAAGCATGCTATTTTAAGAAACTTTCCTGTACTTGGGTATTTCCGGTATTTTTTTGAAAGCATTTCCCCGGAAATGCAGCAGTATTTTATTGAGAGGGAAACCGATGGGAAACCTTTTCCGAGGAACCAGCGTTCTGCTGTTTACCGACGTGCCAAAAATCTGAGCGATACCGTGCCTTTCGGAACACAGCTGGAGGTGAATCACAGAAAATACGAAGGGATCAAACATTCCATTTATGCAAAATCACCGTTGGAAGAACTGCCGAGAGTATGGGTAGGAGGTGAGCAGTGTGCTCAGCCTTATCATGCTTCCTTATTCAATATTTCGGCGATGAGCTTCGGGGCTTTGAGCGACCGGGCCCAGATTTCCCTGAACCGGGGAGCCAAAAAAGGAAATTTCTATCACAATACGGGAGAAGGAGGAATCTCGTCGCATCATCTGGAAGGCGGAGACCTCTGCTGGCAGATCGGAACGGGATATTTCGGATGCCGTGATGAAGAAGGAAAATTTAACCCGGAATTGTTTAAAAAATATTCTACCATGCCCAATGTAAAGATGGTGGAAATAAAATTATCACAAGGTGCAAAACCAGGTCATGGTGGGGTTTTACCGGCGGTGAAGAACACCCCGGAAATAGCCAAAATCCGTCATGTTACCCCGGGAATGACGATTATTTCACCACCGTCGCATACTTCTTTTTCAGATGCAGCAGGGCTGTTGAGGTTTGTTCAGCAGCTCAGGGAGCTTTCAGGAGGAAAACCGGTCGGGTTTAAATTATGTATCGGCGATACCAAAGAGTTTGAGGATATCTGCGTACAGATGAATGTGCTGAAAATCTATCCTGATTTTATTACCATTGACGGTGCGGAAGGAGGTACCGGTGCTGCACCGCCTGAATTTTCAGACGGGGTAGGAATGCCTTTGGAACCTGCTCTGATTTTTGTAAACCGGACGCTTAACTATTACAATGTAAGAAAAAAACTAAGGGTGATTGCCAGCGGAAAGGTTTTAACGAGTCTTGATATTCTGAGGGCCATTGCCATGGGTGCGGATATGTGCAATAACGCGAGGGGATTTATGTTTTCCTTAGGCTGCATTCAGGCATTGAGATGCAACAACAATAAATGTCCGACCGGCGTCGCTACGCAGGATAAAATGCTGATCAAAGGACTGGACGTTACCGATAAAGCAGAAAGGGTGTATCATTTCCACAAAAATACACTGCATACCTGTAACGAACTGATTGCGGCAGCAGGAAGAAGTTCCTATGAAGAAGTGGATGCCACCATGTTTATGAGAGGGGATGAGTTCGATCATCTTTCGGATCTGTATTTCCCGGATATTTTAGGGAATGTGAAGCATAAAGCAAGATCTTAGAAAGAACATAAAAAAAAGCACTTCCTGAAGAAGTGCTTTTTGTTTTATTGATCGATTGTCGGCCTTACGTTGGCTTTATAAATCTGGAAATTAAATACAAAAGAAGTGTTTTTCAGCGAGTATCCTACATAATTGTAATGATCGTTTCTCCCGAAAGCCGCTCTTGACGGCACAATGATCACCCCTTGTAAATTATAAGCATCCCCGTCTGACATATTCTGGAAACCTTTGAAATATTTCAGACCTTCCTGTAAACATTCGATTTCATAATAGCTCCTGGACTTTGATGTATCGTTATTTAATACACTTTTTTTCACATAATAAAACATCGGATCCGTTACCGGAGAAGCGCTGCCGTTAATGGTATTCAACAGAACGCCTGAAGTATTGAATGCCACATTACCATCGGTATTCGTAGCCAGATAGTAATTGGCCCTCATCATCGTTCTGATCTGTGTTGCCGAATTAGATTCAGAATTGGTATCCAAAGTTACTCCCGTAGAAGGCTGTGCTCCGTTTCTTACGATATAAATAACTCCGGAAGGAAGTGTAACCGGATTAAGTTCAGATAACTTTTTCTCATTATCATCTGAAGCATCCGTAGAGCTGAAAGCTTTTATATTTCCCTGCACGTCAAGATAATTGTCGTTCATGAATTTCTGGATGGCCTGATCGTCGTATGAATTTCTTACCGCCACATCATCCGGTTCTACAAAGGTTTCCACCTGATCATCCTTTTTACATGCCGTGAAACATAGAGCGCCAGCAAGGATATATAAAAATATTTTTTTCATTTTTCAAAAAACTTTAATTACTTTACAAATAATATAACGACAAAAGTATAAAAAAATATGAGAATAGATAAATTTTTATGGAGCATTCGTTTGTATAAAACCAGAACCATTGCTACTGAGGAGATTAAGAAAAACAGGGTTTCCATCGGGGCCTCTGTGGTAAAGTCTTCCAAAGAGGTGAAAGAAGGGGATGTGATCAAGATCCGTAAAAATCAGATTGATTATAAGATTAAAGTGATCCAGATTCCCAAAAGCAGAATGAGTGCGAAGCTGGTTCCGCTGCATATCCAGGATGTTACCGATAAGGAGCAGTACGAATTGCTGAAAATGCGTAAGATGTCTCAGGATTATTACAGAAATAAAGGAGAAGGCAGGCCTACCAAAAAAGACCGGAGGGATATGGATGGCTATGTGGAAAACGACGTCGCAACAGACTTTACGGACTGGGATGATTTTTTTGGCGAAACCGGGGATGCTCAGGAAAACGAAGATTAGGAAAAAGCTCTAGAGATAGAGCTTTTCTGCTATTTCATTTACAATATCTTCCGGAATACGCCGGTCGGTATTTATCTGATACTGGGCTTTGCTGTAAAACGGATTCCGCTCAAACAAGTGCTTGGCGATAAATTCGGCCAGGTTCTCATCATCAATATTGGCGATCAGCGGCCGTTTATCCTTCTGTTTTAAAAGGCGTTCGGTCAGTGTACCTACTGAAGCCCTCAGAAAAAAGCTTTTCGAATTGTGGTTGATGATTTCCATATTGTTATAATATACCGGAGTACCGCCTCCCAGGCTTAAAACAACATTCTCTTCAGAAGCCAGAATTTCTTCCAAGGTCTCCCGTTCAAGCTTACGAAAGTAGATTTCGCCCTTTTTGTCGAAGATTTCAGGGATGGTCAGTTTGTTCTTTTTTGAAATCTCTTTATCCAGGTCGATGAGTTTAAAATTGAGTTTATCGCTTAATATTTTGGAAATGTGAGATTTGCCGCTTCCCATGTATCCGGTGAGTGAAATTATCATGAATTTTTTTTAAACAAATTTGCAAAAAAGTTTTGAGATAAAGAAAAAACTTATATCTTTGCACCACTAAAAACGAGGGACATTATTACCGTGTTAATCGTTGATACAGTGGCCGACTCGGTAGCTCAGCTGGTAGAGCAATACACTTTTAATGTATGGGTCCTGGGTTCGAATCCCAGCCGGGTCACAAGCAAAAAAAATTACTGGATTTTGTAATTTTTACGCCTGCGTGGTGAAATTGGTAGACACGCCATCTTGAGGGGGTGGTTTCCTAAGGATGTGCTGGTTCGAGTCCAGTCGCAGGCACAATGCAGAATTTTTAAAATAGTTAATATTGAGAATCTGAAATTTTATTTTATTTTTATCATTATTAATTGTGGCCGACTCGGTAGCTCAGCTGGTAGAGCAATACACTTTTAATGTATGGGTCCTGGGTTCGAATCCCAGCCGGGTCACAAGTTTACTGAAAAGTAAATTTTTTTCATATTAATATTTTGTGATTTGGTG
>JAKOOG010000184.1 GCA_022701545.1 Weeksellaceae bacterium
GCCAGAACAGATAATACAGATTTTTTCTTTTGTACAGCCAAGGCCCTTCCTCGTATTTTGTCGGTCTTTCAGGGTTTTCTTTTCCATCCCTTTTTCCGAAAGATTCTGCGGTCATCGGCACTTCCACAATATCGCCGGAATAGGAAATCATGTCCTGATTGAGCTTAACCATTTTAAGTTTGGGATTTCCCCAGTACATATAGGCCTGACCGTCGTCATCAATAAAAACCGTCGGGTCAATATCGCCCCATTCACTCTGAACCAACGGCTTTCCCAGCGGGTCATGAAACGGCCCGAACGGACTGTCGCCCACTGCCACGCCGATCGCGCCTTTGTTGTTGGTTTTGGACCACATCGGAACATAAATGAAAAATTTGCCGTTCCTTTCCACGCATTGTGCCGCCCAGGCATCGCGCTTGGCCCAGTCGAAATCGTTATAGGAAAGGATGGTTCCGTGATCGGTCCAGTTCAACATATCGTCGGTGGAATATACCTTCCAGTCATTCATCGTAAACCACGTGGAATCGTCTTCATCATGGGTGGTGTATACGTACAGCCTTCCGTTGTAGACCATCGGTGCCGGATCAGCAGTATAGTTGGTCTGGATGATGGGATTCTGGGCAAATACAGCCGCTGAACATCCGATCAGGAACAGACAGAGTATAGATCGTAAGGTCTTTTTCATATTTTCTATTTCATTGTTTATTGTTTGAATACTGAATGTATATTTATAACCATCAAAGTCACAAAAGCTTTAACACATGAGGCACATTAGATTTTTTCATTTTAAGCATTGCGTATACTTTTAGAACACATGAGATTAAAAATCAAAGATTTTTAAAAGCTTTTGTATGCTTATTTAACATTTCGTATTTCACTTTATAATACATTATTAATATCTTTTTTGGCTTTTGACTTCGTCGAACCTTCGGATTGTGGTTAAATGACATCATTTTGGTTTTCTATAAACCACCCCGTCAAAAATTCCTTGAATTTTCGCCACCCCTCCAAGGGAGGGGAATTGTGGATGCGAATTTTATTCTGTTGATAGAAAAGTATTTATATTTATTTTTTCTTAAAGCTCCAGGAATCAAAGTTGAACAGCTTTCTTCCGGCGGTGATATTTTTTCCCTGGAAAACAAAATAGACATCGTGGATACCGGAAACCGTTTCTGATAGGGTTGCGGTTAAGGTTTTGAATTCTTCCCAACCGCCCGTTCTCGGGATTTCGATCTGGGCAATCTTGGTTCCTTTTACCTCATCCAGATGAACTTCCAGAATTCCGCCGTCGATTCCTGCGGCTACCGAAGCTGAAAATGTGGCAGCCCCTTTTGTTCCGAAATCCACCGCCCGGACTTTGGTATACCCTCCGGTCCGGATATCGGAAACGTAGACACCGGTTTTCTTATTTTCGGAAGTGCTGCATTTTTCCGACCAGGCCATGGTTTCGGCTTCGTTTTTCTGATATGGATTTAAGTTGCCAACCGGATTCACGCCCTCTTTGGTGATGGTGATTTTAGGAATACTGCCGTCGGCATTGTATTTAAATTCTTCAATCGCTGTTGCCCGCCCGTAGCTTCCGCCGTTCGGCAATAAAGCATTGTGATAAAACAGGTAGGATTTTCCTTTGTAATCGATGATTCCGCCGTGATTGGTAAAACTGTTGGTCGGCTGGTCGGTCATGATTTTTCCCTCATATTTCCATGGTCCGGTGGGTGAAGCACTGGTTGCGTACGACAGGCATTCCGTTCTGTTGGTCATGCCGGCGTACATCATATAATACTGTTTGTTCCGTTTGTAGAACCACGGACCTTCTACATACACATCGTCGAATTTTTCCTGTTTCTGCAAAACTTCATCGCTTTTCCCGGGCCGCCTCATGCCGCCGAAAGCTTCCATCGATTGCGGAACTTCCGTGATGGGTCCGTTGTAAGTGGTCATGTCTTTATTCAGTTTAACATAAAACAATTTGCTGTTTCCCCAATACAGATAGGCCTGTCCGTCATCATCCACAAATGCCGTCGGATCGATATTGTCCCAGGTTCCTGTAGTTACCAAAGGTTTTCCCAGCGCATCTTTGAAAGGCCCGGTTGGGCTGTCTGAAACGGCCACCCCGATGGCCATATTGTTATCTACCGTCTGCACGCAGATGTACCAATAGAATTTGCCGTTGCGCTCTACACATTGTGCCGCCCACGCCCGGTCTCTTGCCCAACTAAACGATTCAAGCGAAATCGGAGAGCCATGATCGGTCCAGTTCACCATATCATCCGATGAATAGACGTGCCATTTGGTCATTGTATAAAAATCGAATCCCGGCTGGTCGTCTCCTGTATAGATATACATTTTGCCCTTATACACCATCGGTGCAGGATCAGGTGTAAAATGCGTCTGGATGACAGGATTCTGTGCAGAAACTGCAGGTCCAAGACCAAAGGCTGCAAAGGCTATTATTATTTTTATATTTTTCATTAGCTGTTATTTTAATTTCTGACTGTTTATTATTAAGATTCCTGGACTCTATAAGGGTGAAATTACGGCTGCAAAGCCTCCTCTGCGAAGCATTTTAACCCCAACCGAATCCTTGCTTTCCACTACCCTGTCCGAGGTGACAAGCTGTTTATCATGCTTTCCGTCTTTGATTAGTCTTAGCTTATATTTTTTATCCTGATCCAGAAAATCGAATCGGATGCCCAGATTTTTTTCAATGTTTTCGCCGTTGATTCCGCCGATGTACCAATTCGTATTTTTTCTCCGGGCTATTACTACTTCTTTTCCGGGAAATCCCTGCAACAGTTTTGTTTCATCCCAGGCCGTCGGAACTTCTTTTAAAAATTGCTTCGGCGCATCCGGCAATTCATAATAGCCTTCCGGCCGGTCTGCAAAATGCTGCAGTGCCGATTCAAACAGGATGCTTAACGCCAGCTCATGGCCGTAGGAAGTAAGGTGCGGAAACTG
>JAKOOG010000100.1 GCA_022701545.1 Weeksellaceae bacterium
ATGCAAAACATTATAAAGAATATTGGGCGGCTTACGATGTTCCGAGACATGTGTATCATTTTTCCAAAAATGGCATGGAAAACCTGATTTCTAAAAAACCCAACTGGAAACTGAGAAAAATCAAACCATTGGTTCTGGATTCCTATTACATCTCTATGTTGAGCGAAAAATATAAAAAATCGTCTCTTTTTTGGCTGAAAGCGGTGATCTACGGAACAATTTCTAACATAAAAGCTGTTTTTTCCAACGAATTTTCAAGTTTGATATATGTTATCGAAAAAAAATAGAAAAGCGATTTTTGAGGCATTTCTGAAGGTCAATTTTAGACAATCTGAGTTAAAAAATTAAAAAAGTCCGGAATTATTTCCGGACTTTTTCATTTTAGCCCCTCTCCTACTCTCTCTACCGATCAGAATATTTTTATAAAAAATCAACATGTTTTAAATTTCACTGCCTTCACATCAAAATTTGTTGGTAACAAGTTAATAACTCAAAGAAAAGAAGTAAAATTTGAAATAGTCATTATTCTTTGTTAATTTTCATGAACATCCTTGGCAAGTACAATTTTAAAAATTATACCATCGCGACTATGCACAGCTGAAATTTTAGACTCATGAGATTAAAGCAGATAATTTAAAATAAAATTATTACCGCCGGGATCCTGTAAAAATAAACCTGCTAAAATATTTTTACGGATTTAAAAATTTAATCTTAAAAATTTCAGCTACCCAATAAGCCAATAGCAGATCCGGGTCAAAAAATAAAAAGTCCGCTGAAAAATTTCAGCGGACTCTTTTTATAAAAATTAAATATTTTAATTGTTGATCGCAGCAACGCCCGGAAGTTCCAAGCCTTCCAGACTTTCCAGCATTGCTCCCCCACCGGTAGAAACATAACTTACCTTATCGGCATACCCGAACTGTTTCACGAAAGCCACACTGTCTCCTCCTCCCACTAAAGAGAAAGCTCCGAGTTTTGTCGCTTCAGCAATACTGTCTCCCAAAGCAACCGTTCCCGCAGCAAAGTTTGACATTTCAAAAACACCGATTGGGCCGTTCCATAGAATCGTTCGGGAATTCAGCAAAACATCATTGAACTGGTCTCTTGATTTCGGACCGGCATCCAATCCCATCCATCCTTCCGGAATATCATAAATGTCGGATTCTTTTCTTTCAGCATCGTTACTGAAACTTTCAGCGATGATCGTATCGGAAGGAAGGTATACTTTTACATGGTGTTCTTTGGCTTTTCCAATGATCTCAAGGGCCAAAGGAAGCTTATCCTCTTCCACCAGCGAAGTTCCGATTTTTCCGCCTAATGCTTTGATGAAGGTAAAAGCCATTCCGCCTCCGATGATCAGATTATCAACGGCCGGAAGTATATTCTCTATAATGGTAATTTTAGTTGAAACCTTGGAACCGCCCAATATAGCTGTTACCGGCTTCTCACCGCTTTTCAATACCTTATCAATCGCCTGAAGTTCATCTGCCATCAATAAACCGAAGAATTTAGTTGAAGGAAAGAATTTAGCAATTACGGCAGTGGAAGCATGCGCTCTGTGTGCCGTACCAAAAGCGTCATTCACATAGGCATCCCCCAGCTGAGAAAGTTTTTCAGCAAATGCTTCGTCTCCCTTCTCTTCTTCATTGTGGAAACGCAGGTTTTCCAACAGAAGGATTTCACCCGGCTGAAGGTCTGCAGCAGCTTTCTCAGCCTTTTCTCCTATACATTCTTCTACAAACTTTACCTCTTTTCCCAATACACTGGATACCTCATCAACAATATGCTTAAGGGAGAGCTCATCCTTAGCCTCTCCTTTCGGTCTTCCCAGGTGAGCCATCAGGATGACGGAACCGCCATCACTCAGTATTTTATCTACCGTAGGCTTTACAGCCGTAATTCTCGTGTTATCGGTAACCTTAAGCTGGTCGTCTTGCGGAACATTGAAATCCACTCTTACCAGTGCTTTCTTTCCGGTGAAATTGAAATCATTGATTGTTTTCATATGTACATTTTATATTTTTTCGGGCAAAGCAAAACCGGCTTCGGAAAAAGTTTTTTATTTAAATTTTCCGGGCAATTCGGTTTCATGCTCATTTTCGATTTTCGTTTCACAAATGTAAGATTTTAAAATTTTCAGGACGAGGCAGCCTTTGAAAAGTTTTCAAAAAGTTTCCCGCAGCCTCAACACTTATCAATCAACAATATTTTCTTTTCTTAAAAAAAATAAATGGGTACTGTTGTTGAGTGTTGTGAGTTTCGGGGATAAATTCTGCTCTAATAGTTTTTGATATTAAATAAGACCATAACTCACATTTTATCTACATTGTAAAGTTCTGTAAATAGGTAAGTTATAATACTTATCCATATTTGTTGGTAATTTTCTCCAAAATGGATTATGAATAAAGTGAGTATGGAAAACCATGGGGGTTTCTCCAGAAAACTTTGTGAAAAAATATCTTGGATTTTCTGATACCAATCTTCATTACAAAATTTTTCAATGTTACGAAAGATTTACTTTGCTTCTTTTTTCAACAGTTACTCACAAGCCATTTCACAATTAATTCCCAAAAATTTAAGACTTATCCACATTATACTTAAATTTGTGTGAATAAATCTAAAAAAAGGCTTAATACTAAAATTATGAAAAGGAAAATAGCAATCGCTGCAGACCACGCAGGCTATGAATATAAAGAGATTGTGAAGAACTATCTTTCAGAAAGATTTGATATTCAGGATTTTGGAACGTTTTCCACAGACAGTGTGGATTATCCGGACTTTGTTCATCCTGCGGCAACCTCCGTGGAGAATGGTGAAAACGAACTGGGAATCTTAATCTGCGGAAGCGGAAACGGGGTACAGATCACCGCCAACAAACATCAGAAGATCCGCTGCGCGCTTTGCTGGATGCCGGAGATTGCATCGCTGGCTAGGCAGCATAACGATGCGAATATGATTTCCATTCCTGCCCGGTTTATTTCGAAAGAATTAGCAATGGAAATTGCCGATAAATTCCTTTCTACAGATTTCGAAGGCGGAAGACACCAGAACCGGGTTGATAAAATTGCATTCTGCTAAACCGATAAAGGCTTGTAAATCATATTACAAGCCTTGTTTAATTTTTAATTTTGTATATTTGCAGTGTCCGGCAGGTTTACCACCTGTTATTTCCAACTAAGCCTGATGAAATGATAAAATTAGATTTTCATCAAAGGTTTATCTATTCTTCTCCATATTTGTATTACATTTATACAAACCTAAAACTTCCGTTATGGCAGAATTGGAAGGAAAATTGATGTCGTCATTTTATCTTGATTAATAATGAAACCTTCCTTATCCGGAATAAACAAATCTTACAGGGAAAGAATCGGCATTAATATCATCTTTCAATGAATATAGAGACAGAACAGGAAAAATAAGTAAAATCACATTCAGATTCAAGAACTGAAAAACAACCGATAAATTCGATTGATAAAAAATTAAATCTGGATGGTGAAAAGATTAATAAATAAATTAAATGGCAAAAAAGAAAAAATATATAAGTCAGAAAAACGACCATAAGTTAAGAGAGATCGGCAGACTGATCTTACGATTTATGAATGAAAACTCCACAAAAGTCTACAATTACAAACAGATTGCAGACGGGATCGACCACAAAAATCCGAGACAGCGGGAACTCGTTATACAGGCGATTCATAAACTTCAGGCCGAAGAAAGAATCAAGGAAAGCGAGAAAGGAAAATACATCGTCAACCTTAATATCAAAGGAACATTAACGGGAACGATCGATTTCAACCAGTCCGGAAATGCCTATGTAACTGTGCAGGGGGTTGACAGTGATGTCTTCATTCATTCCAAAAACGTAAAAGATGCGTTGCAGGGCGATAAGGTTTTAATTGTGACTTATACTTATAAAGGAAAGAAAATGGAAGGTTCCGTACTGGAAGTTCTGGAAAGAACACGGACGGAATTTGTGGGAACCTTACAGATGGTTCCGCATAAAGATTTCGGGTTTGTGGTTTGCGATAAGAAGACCATCAATACCGATATTTTCATCCCGAAAGGAAAATTCGGAGGTGCCCAGGACGGAGATAAAGTGATCGTAAAGATGACCGAATGGAGGCCGGGAGATAAAAATCCTGAAGGGGAAATTATACAGGTACTGGGAGCCCCGGGAGAACACGAAACGGAGATCCACTCGATCCTTGCAGAATATGGGTTGCCTTACACCTTCCCTGAAGAAGTGGAAAGGGATGCCGATAAGATCGATAGAAGCATCAATGATGAAGAAGTAGCGAAACGCTGGGATATGCGTGGCATTACCACCTTTACCATTGACCCGAAAGATGCCAAGGATTTCGATGACGCCTTGTCCATCAGAAAACTGGAAAACGGAAACTGGGAAGTTGGTGTACACATTGCCGACGTTTCCCATTACGTGGTTCCGGGCACCATGCTGGATGATGAAGCTTACCAAAGAGCAACTTCAGTATACCTGGTAGACCGTGTGGTACCGATGCTACCGGAAGTGCTGAGTAACGACGTATGTTCACTTCGTCCGCATGAAGATAAATTCACCTTCTCTGCCGTTTTTGAACTGAACGAGAAGGCCGAAATCAAAAAGCAATGGTTCGGGCGAACGGTAATCCATTCCGACCGAAGGTTTACCTATGAAGAAGCTCAGGAAAGGATTGAAGGGAAAGACGGGGATTTTAAAGAAGAAATCCTGGTACTCGACAGCCTGGCAAAAATTATGCGGGAGAAAAGGATTAAAGACGGCGCCATTACATTCGACCGGAGCGAGGTCCGGTTCAACCTGGATGAAAACAATCAGCCGATCGGCGTCTATTTCAAAATCAGCAAAGATTCAAACCATCTGATTGAAGAATTCATGCTGCTGGCCAATAAAAAAGTATCGGAATTCGTTTCGCTGAACAAAAGAGGTGAAATTACCCAGAATACCTTTATTTACAGGATTCACGACGATCCGGATCCGGCCAAGCTGGAATCGCTGAGGGATTTTGTTTCTACTTTCGGCTATAAAATGGATCTCGCCAATACCAAGAAGGTGGCGGAGTCTTTAAATAAACTCCTTCATGATGTAAAAGGCAAAGGCGAAGAAAACATGATCGAAACGCTGGCCATGAGAAGCATGAGCAAAGCGGTCTATTCTACGGAACCGATCGGCCACTACGGTCTCGGTTTCGATTATTACAGCCACTTTACTTCTCCGATCCGGCGTTACCCCGATCTGATTGCCCACCGACTGCTCCAGCACTATCTCGACGGAGGAAAGTCCCCGAACAAAGCAGAGCTGGAAGACAAGGCCAAGCACTGCAGTTCCATGGAAAGGCTGGCTGCCGATGCGGAAAGGGATTCCATCAAATACATGCAGGTGAAATTCATGGAAAAACACCTGGGAGAAACCTTCAATGGCGTGATTTCCGGTGTTGCAGAGTTTGGATTCTGGGTAGAAATTCCAGAGAACGGAGCCGAAGGCCTGATCAAATTGAGGGACTTAATGGATGACTCTTATACCTATGACGCAAAAACCCATGCCGTATACGGATCCAGACACGGTAAAAGATACCAGCTGGGGGACAATGTTCAGATCAAGGTAGTAAAAGCCAACCTGATTGCCAAACAGCTGGACTTTAAGATTGTAGACTAACCAATCAGATAAATATTAAACCGCAAGCCATTGCGGTTTTTTTTATTTTAACGTTAAAAAAAGAACCTCCAGCATCCGGCTTCCTTCTTTCAACCTTATTAATCTTGAGTTCTCTCGGATTTACGTTGACCTATTACTGAAATAATCCAATATGCTTAATTCTATTACAGTCAGCTTCCGGCAGTTTCGTTTCCGGCGAACCAAATTCATTTTCCTGTTTGCTTTTTAAAACATAAAGTTTAAATTTGTATAAATACATGAATTTTATTCATCGAAAAACACCACTGAATGTTTGAACTTATATTGTCTGCCATCGTATTAGGATTCATGCTGAGTCTTGTTTTTATAGGACCTATCTTTTTCCTTCTGATAGAAACAAGCTTTTCCAGAGGCCCGAAACATGCGTTGGCATTGGACTTGGGGGTAATTTCTGCAGACCTGCTCTGCATTCTGGCAGCCTATTACGCAAGTGCGGACATTGTGACGCTTATTGACAAGCATCCCGGGTTTTACCGGATTACCGCCATCCTGATTCTTGTTTACGGAATTGTCATGATGGTTACAAAGACCAAAATGCATATTCCGGGTGAAGAAAAATTCATGAACCAGAATTATTTTAAGACTTTTATGAACGGTTTTTTCTTTAATCTCCTGAATGTAGGCGTCATTCTTTTCTGGCTGGTAACGGTGATTTCCGTAAGGAATCAGTATCCGAATACCGGCAATTTTATTTTATATATCGGGATTGTTATCGGCACGTACCTTTTTATCGATCTGGTTAAAATATTCCTGGCCAAGCAGTTTCATGATAAATTAACGCAGAGCTTAGCCAACAAGATCAGAAGAATTGTGGGCGGAATTCTGATTGTTTTCAGCTTTTTTATTTTCCTCCAGAGCTTTAAAAAATTCAATCAGTTCGATAAGCGGTTGGAAGAAGCCGAAAAAACAGAAGTGAAATACCAAAAAAGCAGATGAACAAAATAATCTTTCCCAAAGCCCTTAAAAAAGGTGATAAAATAGCCGTTATTTCCCCGGCAGGTTCCGTAGAACCGGCACAGCTGGAAAAAGGTATTGAAATGATACGGCAAAGAGGGTACGAGCCTGTTTTAGGCGAACACCTGTATGCGAAGTTTTCCAATGGCTACAGTTATGCCGGGACTGAAGAGGAAAGATTGAAAGATATGAACTGGACACTGAATGACCCTGAAATTTCTGCCGTCTGGGCTTCCAGAGGAGGATACGGATGCCAGCATCTGATCAATGCCTTAAATCTTAAAGGTTTTACCAAAAACCCAAAATGGTACATCGGGTATTCCGATAACACCGTCATCCAGAGTTATCTGCTTCAGAAAGGTTTTGCATCGGTTCACGGACAGACGGTTAAAACTTCAAGCTTCGGGGTAACGGAAGAAAGCTATGATCTTATCTTTGATATTTTAAAAGGCAGCCTGCCGGAATACACCATAGAGGGGCATCAAAATAATAAAACAGGTTCAGTCACGGGAGAACTGGTTGGTGGAAATTTAGCCCTTATTTATGCGCTGTTAGGAACTAAATATTCTTTTGATTTCAAAGATAAAGTTATTTTTATCGAAGATATCGGCGAAAACTTTTATGCACTCGACCGGATGATCATGAGCCTGGAGCTGGCCGGTGTTTTTAATAAAATCTCAGGCCTGATTATTGGCGGAATGACGAATATGGGAGATGAAAAAGAGAACAGGCAATATGAAGAAAGCTTCGATGGATTTGCCTACAAATTGATTTCGGAGCGGATCTCAAAATATAATTTCCCGGTGGTTTTCGGTTTTCCGAACGGGCATATCAGAGACAACAGGCCGTTGATTATTGGAGGAATGATCCATGTAAAAGCAGGTAAAACGGTATCGGTCAGTTACAGAAAATAAAATGGCATATTCAAAATTCATACTTTCTTTCTTATTGATTTCTGCAGGGATTTTACACCTTGTAAAACCCAATATTTTCATTAAAATCATGCCTTCCTATGTTCCTTTTCATTTGCAGATGGTTTATATAAGCGGAATTGTGGAAATGCTTTGCGGCCTTCTCCTTATTTTCCCACAGACTCAGAAAATAGGTGCCTATCTCAGTATTTTTCTTTTTATTGCAGTATTTCCCGCTAATATTGAAATGGCAAGAAAGTTTTATGAAGTTCATCATAAATATTTCTGGCTTACGGTGGCAAGGCTTCCTTTACAGATTGTTTTAATCTGGTGGGCTTATCAATTCAGAAAATAATGGCAGATCACAACGAATTAGGCAAAACGGCAGAAAACCTTGCGGTTACTTATCTACAGAAAAACGGCTATACCATCTTGGTACGGAATTTCCGGTTTCAGAAAGCGGAAATCGATATTATTGCCGAAAAAAATAATTTAATTATCATTGTTGAAGTGAAAGCACGTTCCACTGATGCCTTTATGCTGCCCCAGGAAGCGGTGACCAAAACCAAAATAAAACTCTTGGTTTCCGCGGCCAATCATTTTATGGAAGAATTCAATAAAGACCAGGAAGTGAGATTCGATATTATTTCCGTTCTTCCCGACGCTGAAAAAAATCTCATCATCGAACATATAACCGATGCTTTTGAAGCATTTGATGCCAATTGAGTATGGAAAATTTGGATTGGGACAGCATCTATCCTGCCGTCTTGTACATCATTAAAAATTATCCGCTTACCATCTTTTTATACTGCGTTGTTTTTTTCATAGCAGGTCTGCTCATGAGTCTGGTATTGACATTGCTCATGAGAAAGTATAAGGCATTTTCCCGGGTACCGAAATATTACAACTGGCTGGTAAAGCTCTATATCCCAGCTATTTTTATCGTCAACAGCATCGTTTCATTACAGCTGGGTCTGTTTTTGGGATCTTATGAAGCCTTGAAAAAAGACAGTTTCTCCATCTCTGCACAGATTTATTCTTCAGGCGTCGGCTCAGTTTTTAAAGATCAGAAGGCAAAAGCTGAATTTATCGGAGGGGTAAGAGCAGCTGTTTCAGAAATAAACCGGAATAATGAAGAGGCAAAAATAAAGATAACGGATCTTGTAAGAGCTTACGATACAAAATATGGGATGATCAATCAGCCAAAAAACCGCATGGCTTCCTGGTTGATGAACCAATATGGCGACCGGATCAATACGGTAATTGTCTATGGCATCCTCAATTCCATCCCGAATGTTGAGGTTACCGCGGATCTCTCCTATCATGAATTTGATAAAATAACAAAACAGCTGATGGTCCTAAATCCGGACGATATTGAAAAATCCATTATTGAAAAATTACAGAATCTTCTGCTGATGGCTTTAAAATCACAATTTAAAACCATGGTCGGAAGCCTGCTGATGCTTTGGGGTATCCTGATGATCATCCCATGGCTTGAATTCTGGATTTATACGTATATAGTAAAAAGAATGACAAACAGAAACAATCAAATAAAATAAATGAAAACAATATTAATCACCGGAGCCACTTCAGGAATCGGAAAATCAACTGCCGGGCTTCTGGCAAAACAGGGAAACCGGATCATTATCTGCGGAAGAAGATCTGAAGTGCTGGAATCGGTGCATTCGGAATTATCTGAATTTACCGAAGTATTTAGTTTAAAGTTCGATGTCAGAAATCTGAAAGAAGTGGAAGCAGCTATCGGCTCCCTTCCGGAAAACTGGAAGCAGATTGATGTGCTGATCAATAATGCAGGGAATGCACATGGCCTGGATCCTCTTTCAGCCGGAAAAACAGAGGATTGGGATTCGATGATCGACGGAAATGTAAAAGGCTTGCTTTATGTCTCAAAAATGATCATTCCCGGAATGAAAGAAAGAAATTCAGGGCATATCGTAAACATTAGTTCAGTAGCGGCAAGACAGACGTATGCGAATGGCGTCGTGTATTGTGCCACCAAAAAAGCCGTTGATGTTATTTCAGAAGGAATGAGAATCGAACTCACGGAATTCGGGATCAAAGTAACGAACATCCAGCCCGGAGCAGTGGAAACGGATTTCTCCATGGTAAGGTTTAAAGGAGACAGCGAAAAGGCGGCTACAGTCTATGCAGGCTATGAGCCTCTGAAGGCAGAAGATATTGCTGATTCTATTGCTTACTGCGTGAATGCACCAAAGCACGTCTGCATCTCGGATATGACGATCTATCCTACCGCACAGGCAGAGCCGAGGACGATTTACAGAAAATAATTTTCAAAATAATGCAGTACCTTTGCAGGAGTAAGCAAGCTTTTATAAATCAATTGCTGAACTGTTAAATCATTACCTGTAAACAATGAAAATCTTATATCTTGAAACTTCTTCAAAAAACTGCTCGGTAGCCATTTCGGATGGTGAAAAAATGTTGTGCGTCACGGAAGAGATTTCTGAAAACTATAAACAGTCGGAAAGCCTTCATGTTTTCGTAGAATGGGCGCTGGAAGGTGCCGGTATCTCGATGAAAGATATCGAAGCGGTTTCTCTTGGTAAAGGTCCGGGTTCATACACGGGACTGCGGATCGGGGCTTCGTCAGCCAAAGGTTTTTGTTACGGACTTAAAATACCCTTGGTTGCCGTAAATTCCATGGAAAGTATGATTGTGCCTTTTTTAGGCGGAATTTACGATTATGTGATACCTGTGATCGATGCGAGGAGAATGGAAGTCTATACGGCGGTATTTGACGGCAGAAACGGGGAACAGATTTCTGAAACCGAAGCCAAAATTTTAGATGAGACGTCTTTTAAAGAATATAAAGCCAAAAAAATACTCTTTGTTGGAGACGGGGCCACAAAGGCAAAGGAAATATTACAGCTTCCGGAAGCCGTTTTTAACGATGAGGTCTATCCTTCTGCCAGATATCTGATGAAGAAAACCCTTGAAAAAATAGCGCAAAAGGATTTCGAGGATATTGCCTACTTCGAGCCTTTTTATCTCAAAGATTTCCATGGCGTAAAGAAAAAAAATAAAAGCGAAGAATAATCTTCGCTTTTATTTTATTGTGATTTTGCAGGCGCCTGATTCGAAGGCTGCAGCTGCTGATTGTTGTTGTTTGATTTCCTTCTGTTATTGTTTCCGTTTACAGGCTGCATCGGCGTAGAGTTGTTTTTCATCTGACTTTGTGCCGGCTGTGCCGGGGCTCTGTTCGATCCTCTGGCATTGAACTGCAATTGCTGACTGGAAGTATTGCTGCCTGTCTCAGCAACATTTTGAGGGACTGTATTTCCTTTATTATCGGTTGCCTGGAAGGTCAGTTCGCTTTTCAGGTAATTCAGCATTTCTTTGGCCTTTTCGCCTTCCGGAGTTTTGCCGTAATTTAAAGCGATCTGCTCAAGCTGGAGAATCATCACTTCCTTCCCGCTTGTCTTTCCTGAATTAAAGGCATTTAACAAATACAGTTTAGGCACCAGGGCATCTTTCGGATATTGCTGGATGGTCTTATCGATGATATCCTTGCTTTCCCCGAATTTTTCAGATTCATACAATGAAAAGGCCTGTTTATACTGGCTTTCCACATCGCCTGAAGACTTTACGAAAGAATTGCTTTTCGGATTCCTGGCAAACTCGGCATAGGAAGTATACGGATAATCTTTCAGTAAGATCTGTTTGGCTCTTTCAGCGGCTTGGGGATTCTTTTCATAATTCATCGCAAAAATCTCGTACAGGGCCTGCAGCATGACTTTCTCTTCAGGCTTTACATCCACCAGGTTATAGAGGGTTTTGGTTGCTAAAGGCGTATTGGTAAAATAATTCTGGTACATTACGCCAAGACCCAGAGAAGCCGTATCACGGTCTTTTTTCAATTGGTCCAGCTTGGCCATATCCGTAGGAATCTGTTCGATGTAAAATGAAGGCTCGAAACGTCTCGGGTTAGGGGCCGCTGTTGTCCCGAGAGCATCGTTTTTCATATCATCAAGCGTCGTCATCTTTTTGGAAAAACGCCAGTTGTCGATCAGCGCCCGGTCTCCCCAGGTCTGCTTAAAAGTCTGGGTTCCTTTGGAAACCGTGCTGGTATTGCTGAAATAAAATCCTTTCGTGGCAACCCCGAAATCCTCAAAGGAATTGGAACTGTTGGCAAACAAGGAAGTCGAACTGTAATCCCCGCTGTCAAATCCTTTGCTTCTCTCGGCGCGTCTTCTTTCCTGTTCTTCTTTCTCTTCTTTGGCCTTGATTTGGGCAATATACTTTGAGAAAAAGTCGGTTTTCTGCTCCGGGGTCATTTTCGCCAGGCTAAGGATACTGTCGTTTTTCTTGATCAGATAATAATTTTTCGAGATCTTTTTGATGTATACTGACTGGTCTGCCAGAAGCACTTTTGAAGGCTCGTAGGTCATTACCGCCAAAGCGGAATCGTAATAAGCCCCGGCTCCTATGTAATCGTTTTTATCCAGGTAGCCCTTCCCTATTTCATAGTACGTAAGACCGCGGACCTGGCCGTCGGAAACTTTTTCTTTCAGAGATTTCCTGAAATAGTCCTGGGCTTCATCTTTCTTTCCGGCTTTGTTCGCCATTAGCCCGAGAGCATAATAAAATTCATTTTTTCGGGAGCCGTAAGTCCCTTTTTTACTGATGTCTTCCAGGTATTTCCGGGCACCGCTGTAATCTCCGTTTCCGTTAAATGTCTTGGCAATTTCAATCTGGGATTTTACTTCAAATTCAAAATCGTTGGCATATTTATACGCTGCCATAAAGCTTTCCCGCGCCTTTTCATTTTGGTTAAGGCTTTCCAGCACCTGCCCTCTCAGGAAAGCGATCCTGCTTTTTAATTTCCGGTTGTCATTAAGCTCGTAGGCATTATCCAGTTCGCGGATAGCCTCTTCTTTTTTTCCGGCATCCAGTAAAGATTCGGAATAGTAAATACTCAGTAATTTCTCGTATTGCTTGGCGATCTTTTCACTTTTTAATTTGGCGAAAGTCTCGTGGGCTTTGTGGTAATTTTTAATCTGATCATACGCTAAACCCTGATAAATTCTTGCCAGAGGCAGCCTTTTATCATCCTTCATGTGGGTAAACACATAGTTTAAGGCGTCAAGGGCTTCCAGCGATTTCCCGCGATAGATCCTCGCCTGTGCGAGAATCATATAAGCCTCGAAAATCTGCTTATTTTTTTCTTCCCCGTTTTTGATCACCGAATATTTGTTGATGGCTTTTAATGCTTTAGCTTCTGCAATTTCCAGAGTGGTGGCTCCTTTCTGATCAGGCTGTCCCGGATCTCCCTGCGGCATTCCCGGTCCTCCGGATAGTGCATTTCCAGGCATCCCGGACGGCATTCCCGGAAGCCCGCCTCTTGTGGTGTTTTGGCCGGGACGGTTCAGCTCTCCCATCTTCATGGAATTTTCCGCAAAGGCGGCAGATTGTCCCAAATCACTTCCCAATGGCTGGTCTTCATAGGTAAGAATGGGAATATAAGGCGCATAAAAATTGTCTTTATGGCCTTTGTCCCGTGTTTCAAACTCTGTATTTAAGGCATCTTTTGCATTAAACAAAGTGTTGTAATATGTGGTAAACCCTTTCATGAACTTGGACCGCTGTTCCGGTTTTTTCACCTTGGTGCCACAGGAAACAACGATACACAGTAGTAAAAGGAATAAAATATTCTTTTTCATTATTTAATATAACTCTCTAATATGCTTTTTATTATAAGCATTTTTGATGATTTTGTAAAAATAACAAAATTTTATGGGGAAACCCGTTATATTTCTTTCAAAATTTTGTAAACCAAATGGGTAGGAAGCCCCATGATCGTATAATAGCTTCCATTCATCCTCTTAATCTTTGCCATGCCCAGCCATTCCTGGATTCCGTAGCTTCCCGCTTTATCGAAGGGCCGGTATTTCTGAATGTAAAAGTCTGTTTCATCATCTGTGATCTCATCGAATTCAACTTCGGCAACATCCGTTTCCGTAACCGTTTTTTCACAGGTCTTGATGGTGATTCCCGTATACACCTGATGGGTTCTCCCCGAAAGCAGATTCAGCATCTGTTTTGCTTCTTTTGCATCTTTGGGTTTGCCTAGAAATTGGTTGTCAATGGCTACGACAGTATCCGCAGTAAGCAGCACCTCTCCTTTTTCAAGTTCCCGGAATGCCGATGCTTTCAGTTCGGACAGGTAAGCAGCCGACTCTCTTACTTTGATGTGCTCCGGAACAATTTCTTCACAATCGATTTTTACCACTTCAAATTCAAACCCCAGACCGGCTAATAGCTCTTTTCGCCTCGGCGATTGCGAGGCCAATAATAATTTCATTTTTAAAATATTAAATGGATTGCGTATTGTCATCATGCCACTTCCCCTGTACTTTCGTTACCTGCTCGATCACATCGCGCACGGCACCGCTTCCGCCTTTAACAGGAGAAATATAATCCGAAACCGCTTTGATCTCGGGAACTGCATTTTCAGGACAGGCTGCAACGGCTGAAGCACGCATCATATGGAGATCGGGAATATCGTCCCCCATCGTTAAAATCTCTTCGTTAGAAAGACTGTATTTTAATTTGAAATCTTCAAAAT
>JAKOOG010000200.1 GCA_022701545.1 Weeksellaceae bacterium
TTGTGGCTCAAAAGATTCGGATGGGTCAATATCCTGTATGCCGCGGTGGTAATGGCCATCATCCCGTTCAGTATGAAAACCCCGTTTTCCGCAACCTTTTCTGTGGTCCTGTTCTTATTTTTCGGGGTTTTGGTCCTGTTCATCGTGGAATTCTTTAAAAAAGGACTTGAACTTCAGGAACAGGCCGATTTAACCATTTAACATATGCCAATAGTTATTAACGTAGACGTCATGCTTGCCAAACGCAAGATGCAGTCGCAGGAACTTGCTGAAAAAATCGGGATTACCCAGGCCAATCTTTCCATCTTAAAAACGGGAAAGGCAAAAGCCGTGAAACTTTCTACCCTGGAAGCCATCTGCAAAGCCCTGGATTGCCAGCCCGGGGACATTTTGGAATATGTCGAAAATTAAGAATTTTTATGAAAATAATTCAAAATAATTTGTTAAAATCCGGCATTCGAATAATAAAATACCCTAAATCAAAAGTCGAGGCTTCTCAAACTTCTGTGAGATAAGCTACTTTTGCCTTAGAAACTAATACCCGTGAAAAAGAATTAATCACACTTCTTTTATTGCCTGAGCATATGCTCAGCACGAAACTACAACACAAAACTTATCCGGAGTCCTTTAAAAGGCTCCGGAATTTTTATAAAACGCTTTGAGCCTGCTATCTCAGTTTTAATACCGCTAAGTTTTCAGAAAAAAGCAACTAAATGGATTAATAATTAGCAACATGGATCAGAAAATTTATTTAGCTTTGTATATTCTTTAGATAAATCAAGTTTTATGAAAAAAATAATTACGGCGACCTTGCTATTCGGGCTCTCTATTTTCACAAACGGACTGTTTGCCCAGGAATTATCCGCAGAACAGTTGAAAACGTTCCAGACAGATCATGTGGAAAATATTCAGAAAGTTTTCAGCCAGGAAGATTTTTCAAAATGCTTTAAAGTAAGCGGAGTTTCAATGAACCTGCTTTCTTTGAGTATCAAGACTAATAAAACAAATGCCTTTAACGAGCTGGTGAAAAGCACAGATGTCAATAAATCCTGCAATGACGTAACACCGCTGATGTATGCTGGTGCTGCAGGAAATATGGATGCTGCCAAAATGCTGATCAAGTACGGGGCGAAAAAAGACACCAAAGACAGCAAAGGAAAAACGGCAAAAGACTATGCACTGAAAAACAAACAGGCCACCGTAGCCCTGATCCTGTAAAAATTTTACAAATAAATATTCTAAAAACTTCCGAAAGGGAGTTTTTTTGTTTTTAAAACCTTCAAAAATCTTATCTTTGCCAACGGAAAATTCAAAGTTCGGATATGAACTTTAAACCTTGAACTTTAAACAAATAATTTATGTTTCGATCGCACACCAACGGAGAATTGTCTCTTGAAAATCTTAATGAAGAAGTAACCCTTTCGGGATGGGTACAGACCATTCGGGATAAAGGATTTATGATTTGGATAGATCTTCGGGATCGTTACGGAATTACCCAGCTGGTTTTCGATCAGGACCGTTCTACTGCGGAACTGATGGAAAATGCCAAAAAGCTGGGGCGTGAATTTGTTATTCAGGTGACAGGAAAAGTAATTGAAAGGGTAAGTAAAAACCCGAACATTCCGACAGGAGACATTGAAATTTTAGTTGAACAATTAGAAGTTCTTAATGAATCCCAGCTTCCGCCTTTCACCATTGAGGATGAAACGGACGGTGGTGAGGAGCTGAGAATGAAATACCGCTATCTGGATATCAGAAGAGCACCGGTAAAGGACAAACTGATCTTCCGTCACAAAATGGCGCAGAAAGTAAGGAATTATCTTTCGGATAACGGATTTATCGAGGTAGAAACCCCGGTCCTGATTAAGTCTACTCCCGAAGGCGCGAGAGATTTTGTGGTTCCGAGCAGGATGAACCCGGGACAGTTCTATGCACTGCCGCAGTCTCCGCAGACCTTCAAGCAATTGCTGATGGTAGGCGGAATGGATAAATATTTCCAGATCGTGAAATGTTTCCGTGATGAAGATTTACGAGCCGACCGACAGCCGGAATTCACCCAGATCGACTGTGAAATGGCTTTCGTGGAGCAGGAAGATGTGATGAATGTTTTCGAAGGAATGACGAAAACCTTACTGAGAGACATCACCGGACAGGAATTCGGGGATTTCCCGAGAATGACGTTTACCGATGCGATGCAGAAATACGGGAATGACAAGCCGGACATCCGTTTCGGAATGGAATTCGTGGAACTGAACGACCTGGTAAAAGGAAAAGACTTTAAAATATTTGATGAAGCAGAATTGGTTGTCGGGATCAATGTAGAAGGCTGCGCTGATTATACAAGAAAACAAATCGATGAGCTTGTCGATTGGGTAAAAAGACCACAGATCGGTGCCTCCGGAATGGTCTGGGTAAAATTCCAGAATGACGGGGTAAAGACTTCTTCGGTAAATAAATTCTACAGCGAAGAGAATTTAGCCAAGATCATCGAGAAATTCGGGGCGAAAGAAGGCGATCTGATGCTGATCCTTTCCGGGAACGAGCATAAGGTAAGAACCCAGCTTTCGGCTTTGAGAATGGAGCTTGGAAACCGATTAGGTCTCAGAAAAGGAAACGAATTCGCTCCGCTTTGGGTAGTCGACTTCCCGTTATTGGAGTTTGATGAGGAAAGCGGCCGTTACCATGCGATGCACCACCCTTTCACCTCTCCGAAACCGGAAGACATCCACCTGCTGGAAACCGATCCGGGGAAAGCGAGAGCCAACGCCTACGATATGGTACTAAACGGAAACGAAATTGGCGGAGGTTCCATCAGGATTTTTGATAAAGACCTTCAGTCCAGAATGTTTGATCTGTTAGGTTTCAGCAAAGAAGAAGCAGAGGCCCAGTTTGGATTCTTAATGAATGCCTTCAAATACGGAGCTCCTCCTCACGGTGGACTGGCCTTCGGTTTCGACCGTCTGGTAGCAATCCTCGACGGAAACGAAGTGATCCGGGATTATATCGCCTTCCCTAAAAACAATTCGGGACGGGATGTGATGATCGACGCACCGGCTGCCATTGCCAACGAACAGCTGGATGAACTGGAATTGCAATTGAATTTAAAATCATAAATTAGAAGCGGAGAATTTTTCTCCGCTTTTTTATTATGAAAAAACTAATAATTACAGCCTTAGTATTTGTTTTCGCTGTTTCCTGCCATCCGGAAAAACAGGAATATTCACAAAAAATAATCGGCACATGGACTATCGAGAAACATGATGACCAGACTTCGGAAAAACCGGTATTGCCTTATACAAATGACGATCCGGAAATCATGGTCTTTGAAAAAGATGGGACTTACACCAATAAAAACGGCTTTTTCAAATTTTCACGTGATCAGACAATAGATGAAAACCAAACACTTTATTTTGGAGAGAAAACAAAGTATGCAATAAAAGATGATTCGCTGCTGATTTTTGATCCGGCAAAAAATCGATTTATCGGAAATAAGATTTTACATTTTACCACAAGAAAGATTATTTTAGAACAAAAAGATAAATCCACCATTACCTTAATTCCATTTTCCGAAAAAAAATTCGACAATCCACCGATAGATGAAATTATTGTTTCAAAGTCTCCTTGTTTCGGAAGCTGTCCTCAAAATTCTTCGATAATAAATAAAACCGGCCATTTATTCTTTTATGGTGAGTCTAATAATTCCAAGAATGGCTTTTATAAAAATGCCGTTGCTAATAAAAAGATAAAGGATATTTTTAATGAACTGAAACATTTAGATATCGAATCCTTACAACCAGAATACCAAATCTCAATTACCGATTTATCTTCACAAAGCGTAACCCTTATATCAAAAGGAAAAATAATTAAAACCGTTTATAATTATGGTAATGAATCGCCTTTCGAATTAAGAAGGCTGATCCGTAATATCAGTTACCTATATCAGAATATTCCTTTGCAATATATTGATTTAAAGGATCCTGTTCTGCTTTATGATATGAAATCAGATAAACAAGAAGTCACTTTTAACAATGAGTCTGAAACCTTTTATCTCTTTCATGAGTTGTTAAAATCAAAACAGATAACTAAAAACACCCAGAATCTTCCATTCTCAGGAAAATATCATGTTGATTTGCCAAAAGATTACGATTTTCAACATGTACAGCTTTACCAAAGAACAGTAAATACCGATGGAAGATTTTTCAAGGTCCAGAAAAGAAATGGAAGTTTCACCGTGTATGATTTGGGTTATAATTTCTTTATCAGAAATCATCTGATTCAGCCGTTAAACAGAAACGAAAACCAATAAAACAAAACATACCACACAGATAAATAAGCGTTCATGCGGCACAATGATTGTACTTTCCATGGCAAACTACAGTACAATGAAAGCAATCTGGAACGGCGCCATTGGCTTTGGACTGGTCAATATCCCTGTAAAAATTTATTCCGCTACCGAAACCACCAAACTGGATTTGGATATGCTCGACAAGTCTGATTTCTCCAATATACGATTTAAACGGGTAAA
>JAKOOG010000218.1 GCA_022701545.1 Weeksellaceae bacterium
AATTCATCGGGTGCCAGTTTGGGTGCTACTTCTTCTATATTTAGATATAAAAACTAATTATATTTACTTATACAAATATAGTTAAAATACTGATAAATAGCACACTTACACATTTTAAGTTATGTTAAAATATGTAAGGTTCAAAAACCTCCAACTCCACTGATAATTAAAAAGAGAGAACGTTTGTTTTCTCTTTTTGGGTTTTTAGGAGCCTTTTGATTTCCTATATTCAACTGATTTGCTGGTATAGGATCTTGCTGGGAACCGGTTAAACAGATCCGTTTGGACAATTTCTTTTCAATGGTATAATCAAAAAATTCTGCCGATAATGATGGCCAATGGTAATCCATCGATTCCTGGTAACAATAAAATAAAATATCAATTAATTTAGGTTAAGCAGCAGTCCTGCTTAACCGGAATGAGCCCTGAGAAAAGCTTACTCTTATTGAATCTATAAACTTTTACATTTATTTTTAACAAAATAGTGAAATATCAAAATATTTACCGTACATTTGTAAAATAATAAGGCGGTTAAAATAAGCATATTTAAAATTTACATCAATAGATTTTTAATTTTAGCTAAAAACAGGCTCAATTTTGTCATTAATTTTAGGTGCTCTACCTTTTAAGAAGTTTGATTTTCACTCTTAAATTCTATACATCCCTATTTTTTCTCAAAAATTTATTATCGTTTTGATAATGATCAAAGCAACGGGATTTTTTCCTATATCAACAGAATACAATAATTTTTTAATACATATTACAATGCAACAAGGAACAGTAAAATTCTTTAACGACGCGAAAGGATTCGGTTTTATCACTCCATCGAATGGTGGTCAGGATGTTTTCGTACATACTTCAGGTTTAGTAGATACTATCCGTGAAAATGATGTCGTAACGTTCGATTTACAAAATGGAAATAAAGGAGTTAATGCAGTTAACGTTAAGATCGCGTAACTTCATTCAAACAACACACAATGATATAAAAAGAGCAGATAATTTAATTTATCTGCTCTTTTTTTGTACCTTATTTATAATAGCCACGACTTTATCTGACAGTTAGGGTTTAAAAATAATTGTCAATTATCCAATATTTTTCTTACTTCCAAAAGTCCAGATTTCCAATTAAAGTCAAAAGCTTTGCTCCAAAAACCATTCTAATTCTCTGTCCATATTTAATAAGTCTGTTTAAACGGTCTTTATAAAATCATCCCAAATTTTCAAATTTACGCATTGCACCAATCTGTATAATCTAACTTGCGTAAAGCTATTCTCAATCGATGGTGTATCGTCCAGGATCCCCAAGTATGTGGCTGTTCTGCGAGCAAAACCAGTTTCTATCAAATCTTTATCATCTCATCTTCATTATTTTTCTTCTTTTTGTAATAAAATACCGAACGGTTTATGATGAAAAGTTTACACGCATTCCGAGTGCTTATCCCGTGCTCTGATCCGGAATAAACCATCAGTTCCCGCTTCTCGGAAGGTGTTAAAGCGTTTTTGCGATCACATATTTCATCAACACATTTTCCAACGTAAGTTTCGCTACGATATTTTTGTACTGCGAAAGTTCCTTTTTCCAGTTCCATCATTCTGGAGAGTTACTGCACGCCTAGACCTCCATATTGATTTTCCATTTATAAAATGTTGGCTGGCTGATGCCGTGTTCCTGGCAAATCTCATTTACTGTTTTATCTTGATTTTGTTCAGATAGAATCTTAATGATCTGAACTTCTAAAAATTTACTGTTTTTCATAGTCTTCCAAATTTAAAAACTATATTTTTAAATGATCCGGTTTTTCGGGAAGATTACATGTTGAAAACAGTATCCTCCGAAAAATTCTTCAGGGCTTCGAGAGGAAGTTCGAGGGCTTTGGCGATGGGTTCGAGCTTGTGGTCTTCGAGGGTTTCCGCTCTACCGCTCCACCCAATCCCGGAAGGCAGCCGTCGTAGCCTGGCTGGTTTTCAAATGATGGGTACAGCCCGTTACCTGGACGGCCAGGATATTTTTATTGTACCGCTGGACCTTTTCCACATATATTTTGTGAACAATTTCGCTGCGGTTAAGGCGGAAAAAATATTCCGGGTTCAGCTGTTCTTCCAATTCCTTTAAAGAAAATCCGGACAGCAGGTGTTTTTTCCCGTTTCGGTCATGAATGAAGACCACCCCTTCATCGGCCTCAAAAAACGCTGCCTCTGCCGTTTCCAGAAAATACGTTCCCTGCGGGCTGCTGATGCCGAAGCGCTTTTTGTACCGACTGCCGGAGACATTCTGCCGGATCAACTTCGCCAGATCATCCAGGGACGTTTTTTCCTGCGGTGGAGATTTCGTGAGCAAAGTGTATTTATCCCAGGCTTTCTGAAAACGTTCCCGGGAAAAAGGCTTCAGAAGGTAGGCGATACCATTGGTCTCGAAAGCATCCATCCAGAAATGATCATAAGCCGTTGTAAAAATAACGGGACAGGCAACAGGAACTTCATTGTAGATTTCAAAAGCATTCCCGTCCAGCAGCTCGATATCCGAAAAAATAAGGTCGGGCTGATGTTTTTTTAGGAAGATGACGGCTGCCTGCACGGTATCCAGTTCCGCCATGAGGTCAGCAGGCGTGCCCAGTTCTTCAATAAATCTTTTCAGCTTTTTTCTTGCCGGTATTTCGTCTTCGATGATCAGGATCTTTGTCATAAGTTATGGGAATGGATCATGGGAATGCGCACGGAAAACGTTCCGCCTGAAGAGTGGATTTCAACAGGTTCCTGCACCAGGATCCGGTATTGTTCGTCCAGGTTTTTCAGCGCCCGGCCGGATTCAGGCTTGACATTCCTTTTCAGGTTAATATTGTTGGTAGCCAGGATTGACTCCTTGATTTCAATCGTAATTACCACTGGTTTTTCTTCGGTTCCCAGATTGTGCTGGACGGCATTTTCGATCAGCACCTGAAGGGTTAGAGGCACGATAAAACCGTCGCTGCGATCCATATTCAGACTAAGCTGATAGGCATTTCCGTAACGGTGGCGGATTAGGTTGAAATACTGTCTGGCAAACGCCGCTTCTTCATCTATGGTTATCATCTCCTTTTCCGAAATCATTAATACATACCGATAGATGTCGGCAAATTCATTCAGGAAATCAGAGGCCTTTTCTTTATCTTCTTCAATAAACTGGTCCAGGACGTTGAGGCTGTTGAAAAGGAAATGCGGATTGAGCTGGTTCTTCAGCTGGTTGATTTTGCTTTTCGCCAAGGCTTCGTTATAGACCAGCAGTTCCCGGTATTGCTTCCTGTTGTGCTGATAGTAATAATAGGCCAGGAAAAACCCTCCGTAGATCATCGCGTCCAGGAAATCGGAAAAAACGGAAAGCCTGTAAGCGTGCAGGTTGAAATTTCGCTCTACCGTGCCGAAGGCGAGAGCAATTGCCAGCCTGATAAGGTTCATCGACAAGAGATAAGTCAGCATCGATACCGCGGATATTTTCAGCAGGACCGCCGTTCCCAAACGACCGGATCCCTGCCATTTCCTGATGAAATACAGGATGAGCCCGAACAGGATCCCGGCATCCAGCAATGTAGCCAAGGCTGCTTCAGGTGTAAAGATATAAGCATCGATCTCCTGCCGGACAATCATCCGGATATAAATCGACTCGACATAGGCAAACAGCAGGATAAACAAAAGAAAATACCTATTCTGATAAGCCTTTCGTATGATATCTTTCATTGTTTTCACGATTACAATGTACAAAATAGTCCCGTTGGTCTGCCGGAGTATTTTTATTTTAATATGAATGCGGTATTATCTGATTTATTTCAGTCAGCCAACAAAGCTAAAAACCGCCGGATGTGATACTGGCTAAAGAAACTTCCAGCATCCAGCCTCCCGCCACTACCTTTCACGTTACTTCACTTCTTTTCAGGGAATGAAGCGATCACTTTCCCGTGGTCATCATAAAAATCCAGCTTTGCCTGGTTGTTCTTATCCACATAGAACATCGCCTTTGGGGAACCTTTATCGTCAAATAGAAACAATCCGTTGTTGAGGCTTCTCGACTTGCCAAGCATCACGCGGGGAACACCGCCTAACAGGCCTTTTTCTTCATACTCCTTGTATTTATGCCTTGCCTTTTCAGGATCTTTCTTACCGATTCCCTCCAGTTCTTTCATCAGTTCCATAGTCTTCCCCTGCGATTCTTTCGCCGGACGGTCGTTGAAAGCCAGGGTGGCGCCGACAAACCGTTGATCGCCTTTCCCTATATCCTGCGTCAGCAGCTGCATCACCTGGTCGCCATCATATTGGTCATACGTCAGTGAAAGCCCCGAGGAATGGCCGTCTTTTGTTTTTTTGCCGTCGTAAATGAAGCCGCCGCATTCCATTCCTTCTTCATTAAAGAACAACATGCCAGACCGTTTTTTCCGGTCTTCATTCACAGCCAGCCCATTGACTTTAGTTTTACCATTAGGGAAACGGTCTACATTGGTAAGGATCATTTTTACGGTACCGTCATTCTCGATAATATTAATTCTTTCCACATCGATTTCACCGAATTTCTGATTTCCGCCATTGGTAAAGGCAGAGGTAAAAATAAAGACCATCCCGCAGGCGGCAGCCACCGCAAAGGTTCTCAGGAACACTAACTCTCTGTTCATTTCTTTTAATTTTAAAATTTAATGAAGTAAAATTATAGGGTCTTCCGTCTTCAAAAAACAAAAAATCGTTCAACGAAGGAATAAAACTGATGAACCCAGGAAATAAAACTCCGAAACACTCAAGTATTAAAGTATATTCTTAGAATTTTGAAACTTTACCTTTTGTCCGCTTTGCCTTCCTGAAATCCCATGGCGCTACTGCTTTTTTATCGGTCCATAAGCCCAGCTTTCCGGCCTTGGCTTCATCCTGGAGTTTCTGAAGCTCTGTGTTTTTGGAAGCCTTGAAATACCACCAGCCGAAGCCGGCTTTTACGATTTCCCGGGAGAGGTATTTGTCTCCGTCATAAAAGACCCCGGCAACACCTCTTCCGTAGCGGTCGTTCCCTACTTTGTAAAAGGTGACGGTCTTCCCGAAAACCTGGTCGGAGGTAAACTGTTTGGCATTTTTCCCGAAAGCCTGGCCGCTCTCCGGGCAGTCGACTTCAGCGAGGCGGAGCGTCTGCTCGGTGTTGTCGGCGAGCAAAACCACGATGGTATCGCCGTCTTTTATTTTGATCACCTTTCCTTTGGCCTGTGAAAACAAGAAGGCGGAAACGGCAAGAAACAGGATATGGAAAATCTTTTTCATGAATGTAAAAATAAATCAGGAAATGTTAAATAACAGTCTGCAAAACTAATGATAATGTCACTTCACATGAAACCAGAAAGAAAAATAATAATGAAATAGCCTGGCACTAATATCCCGAAGGGGCATCGATCATTATAGATTTTCTGCCGGAGATCAAATTTAAAGCAGGTTTTCAGCTGGCTGAATATAAACAACTGAAAACTAAAAGACTAAACCTCTGCATCACAAAATACGTACCTACAGGCCACAAAAAAGACTAAAAAAATGTTTTATCGTAAAGAATTTTATATATTTGCACCATCTAACAATTAAAAAAAAATTTACTATGTCAGACATTGCATCAAGAGTAAAAGCTATCATCGCTGATAAGCTTGACGTTGAAGAAACAGAAGTAACTCCGGAGGCCAGCTTCACAAACGATTTAGGAGCAGACTCATTGGATACGGTGGAACTTATCATGGAATTTGAAAAAGAATTCAACATTCAGATCCCTGATGACCAAGCTGAAAAAATTACTACTGTAGGTCACGCTATCGCTTACATCGAAGAAGTAGTAAATAAATAATATTCTTCAACAAAAAGAAATTAAACAAAGTTTATGGAATTAAAAAGAGTAGTTGTAACCGGGTTTGGAGCAATAACACCAATTGGAAAAAATGCAAAAGAATACTGGGAAAATCTTGTGAAAGGTGAGAGCGGAGCCGCTCCTATTACTCTTTTTGATGCCACAAACTTCAAGACCAAATTCGCCTGCGAAGTAAAAAATTTCGATCCGTTACAGCATTTCGACAAGAAAGAAGCAAAAAAAATGGACCGGAATACTCAGCTGGGACTTGTAGCAGCAAGGGAAGCGGTGGAACACTCAAGAATTATCGAAGACCAGGTAGATAAAAACCGGGTCGGCGTAATCTGGGGTTCCGGGATCGGAGGTCTGGAAACCTTTGAAACCGAAGTTTTAGGATGGGCCAATACGGAGATCCCGAGATTCAACCCTTTCTTTATTCCAAAAATGATCGCCGACATCACACCGGGGCATATTTCAATTGAATATGGCTTCCACGGACCGAACTATACCACGGTTTCCGCATGTGCATCGTCAGCGAACGCGTTAATTGATTCCAAAATGCTGATCCAGCTCGGAAAAGCAGACGTTATTGTGTGCGGAGGCTCCGAAGCAGCCGTTACGGCAAGCGGCGTCGGCGGATTCAATGCAATGATGGCACTTTCGACAAGAAATGACGATCCTACAACGGCTTCAAGACCTTTTGACAAAGACCGTGACGGTTTTGTACTAGGCGAAGGCGCAGGATGTATTATCCTTGAAGAATATGAACATGCCGTAAAACGCGGAGCGACCATTTATGCAGAATTAAAAGGCGGCGGCCTGAGTGCAGATGCACACCACATGACGGCACCGCATCCTGAAGGACTGGGCGCTTACCTCGTAATGAAAAACTGTATGGAAGATGCGGGACTTACTGCTGATGAAGTAGATCATATCAATATGCACGGTACTTCTACTCCATTAGGAGACATCGCAGAATCCAATGCCATTTCGAAATTATTGGGCGAGCATGCTTTCAACATTCAGATTAATTCTACAAAATCAATGACGGGCCACCTGCTGGGTGCTGCCGGCGTTATTGAAGCTATTGCTGCGTTGGGAACGATTATTCATGGTATTGTTCCTCCTACCATCAACCATTTTACTGATGACGAAAATATCGACAGCAGACTGAACTTTACGTTCAACAAAGCTGCGAAGAAAGATGTAAAAGTAGCCATGAGTAATACTTTTGGGTTTGGTGGGCATAACGCCTGCGTTCTATTTAAGAAAATCTAAACTTACTGAATGGAGTTACAGAAATACTTTTCTAAATTCCTTCTCAAAAAAAGAAAAAGACAGCTTACGGAGAGAGATTACTTTCTCAGTACCGAACTTACTAAAATGCTGGGTACTGAAGTACAGAATATCGCCCTCTACCGTGAAGCCTTTTCTTTGAAAAATTCTTCTAAAAAAGACAGCAATTACGAAAGGCTCGAATTTTTAGGAGATTCTGTTTTGGGTACAATTATTTCCTGCCATCTGTTTCATACCTATCCTCAGGCTAATGAAGGATACCTGACGCAGATGAAATCCAAGATTGTAAACAGGAAGAACCTGAATAAATTAGGAGACGGTCTGAAACTTACCGACCTGCTGCAGAAACAGAATTCCGTAGCACTGGGTGAAAATATTTCCGGAAATTTATTAGAAGCCCTCATCGGGGCCGTATACCTGGACTTCCAGTATGATACCTGCAAAAGGATTATTCTGGAAAGACTGCTGACGCCGACGGAAATCAATAAATTAGAAAATAAGATTGTAAGCTACAAAGGCCTTCTGCTGGAATGGAGCCAGAAGAAGAAACTGAATATAAAGTACGAAACCTGCGAAGAGATTCAGGTAAATAAGTCGATTGTTTTCCGCTGCCACGTATGGCTCGGAGAAGAGAAAATCGCCAATGCCACGGAAACTTCCAAGAAAAAAGCAGAAGAAAAAGCTGCCCAGCGTGCATTTTATATTTTAAACAAAAAAGAAAACATCCTTGGAAATCCAAAAGCTATATGACCTTGACGATACAGAATTTGAAAATATTACCATTGGCCTGGTAAGATTGGCGAAACATATCCCGGATCATGAGTTTTTCTTTAAAGTAAATCAAATCAACGGCCTCAAATTTAGAAGGATCGAAGACTTTATCCTGAACGGTGAGTTTTTCGATTATTATTTTGCAAGATTTGAAGCCTATCACAAGTTTACCAGGACCTGTTTTACTTTTATTTCCAATAAATCTTCACAAAGTAAACAAAAAAAGTTACAGACTGAACTCTTTTTGGAAGAAGAGAACATTAAATTTTTATTAAATAATCAGGTAGAAGTACAATATATTTTGCACAGTTCGGAACAGTTTCCTGATTTTTCCGTAATTTTGCTCCCTGAAAATCTTGTTTTTCCGATTCAAGATTATACATTAGGTTCTGAGGAAGAACTTTATCAAATTATCCAGTATTATGAATAAGTATTTAAAGAAGACAAAAATTATCGCAACACTTGGTCCGGCTTCATCGTCGAAGGAAGTAATGTTAGGGTTAATGAAAGCAGGTGTTGACATTTTCAGAATCAATTTTTCACACGCTGACTACGACTTAGTTCGTTCAAATATCGAAATCATCAGAGAACTAAACAAAGAATATGGTTTCTCTGTTGGAATTTTAGGGGATTTACAGGGCCCTAAACTGCGGGTAGGGGTTGTAAAGGAAGGTTCTTACCTTAATCCCGGAGACATCCTTACCTTCACCAATGAAAAGATCGAAGGTGATTCTACGAGAGTATACATGACGTACCAACAGTTTCCGCAGGATGTAAAAGTTGGGGAAAGAATCCTTATCGATGACGGTAAGCTGGTTCTGGAAGTAATGGAAACCAATCTTACCGATACGGTAAAAGCAAAAACCATCCAGGGAGGACCGCTAAGCTCCAAAAAAGGGGTAAACCTTCCGAATACGAATGTTTCGCTTCCTGCATTAACGGAAAAAGACGTTCAGGATGCCAATTTCATGCTTGACCAGGAAGTAGACTGGATTGCACTTTCTTTTGTGCGCCATGCCCAGGATATTATCGATCTTAAAGAATTGATTTCAAAACATCCGAACGGAAAGCTCAAAACGCCGATCATTGCTAAAATTGAGAAGCCGGAAGGTGTAAAAAATATCGATGAAATCTTATTGGAGTGTGACGGGGTAATGGTTGCGCGTGGAGATTTAGGGGTTGAGGTTCCGATGGAAGAAGTTCCTGCCATCCAGAAAACGTTGGTGGAAAAGGCAAGATTCTATTCAAAGCCGGTAATTATCGCTACCCAGATGATGGAAACGATGATCAACAGCTTAACACCGACCAGAGCGGAAGTAAACGACGTTGCGAATTCCGTACTGGATGGAGCGGATGCAGTAATGCTTTCCGGAGAAACCTCTGTGGGAAGATATCCTGTTCAGGTTGTAGAAAACATGGCGAAAATCGTGAAAAACATCGAGATGACCCATTTTTACCAGCATAAAAACGAACCGATCGAAAAGGACTTCAACTGCATCGACGAGAGGTTCATCACAAACAGGGTGTGTCTTGCAGCCGTAAGGATTGCAAAAACAACCAATGTTACAGCGATCGTTACGCTTACAAGCTCAGGCTATACGGCATTCCAGCTTTCAGCTCACCGACCGAATTCCCACATTATTGTATACAGCGGAAATAAAAGGGTAATTACCATGCTGAACCTTCTTTGGGGTGTTCACGCCTATTACTACGATATGAAGAAATCTACTGATGAAACGATTATCCAGGTTAATATGCTTACCCACAATCACGGGTATATCGAGGCCGGAGATTTCGTCATCAACATCAATGCGACTCCATCTTACGAAGGCGGAAAAACGAATACCTTAAGATTAACTACGGTTTAATTGAACTAAACCTTTTACAAATACAAAACTCCCGGAAATCCGGGAGTTTTTACTTCTTTTCTAATAATGGCAAAACAATTCTTTTTATAGTCGAAGTATCGTCCTTCCATTGCGGGTATTCTTTATTATCTTTCCAAGAGGTTACCAATTGTACTTCTCCGGATTGATCTAAAACTATGTATTTTGACATATCCTTTATAACTTCAAACTGACCTGGAGTAATTTCTTTTAAAAAATCCTTGTACTTTCTACCGTTCTTTTTTTCTTTGTCTTTAAGAATTACAACTTTTGCATCAGGATAATCTTTTAAAATATAGTCCACTGCTAATTTTGTCATTTTACTCCCTTCATCATCCATTAACAAAACATAAGAAGCAACATTATATTCCTTCTCTATTTTCTTGAAGTTTGGAAGATGATAGAGGCAAGGCTCGCACCAGCGGGCAAACGTAAAGAAAATCGTATTTCTTTTATCCGTATTTTTTGCTAGGCATCTTAAATCTTCAGCATTAACTTTGTAAATATTAAATTCTGATTTTTCCAGACTACACTCCTCTTCTTGGGCTAATACATTTTGTAAAAATAATATTCCTATAAGAATACTGAATTTTTTCATAAATTATTACTTTTCTCCAAAACTAATAAAAAAATCCAATTTAAGATTAGTTTAGGCTTTATCCTAAAATCGTTTTTGCCGTCACAAATTCCTTCAATGCCAATAAAGAAAGCTCAGTTCCATACCCTGACGTCTTCGTTCCGCCGAATGGGAAACGCGGATCGGAGCTGGTCATCCGGTTGATGTTTACGGTTCCGGATTCCAGGTTTTCAATAAAGAACAACTGACGGGCATTATCTTTGGTCCAAACGGAATTGGAAAGTCCGAACGGGATATCGTTGGCCATCTGTAAGGCTTCTTTGTCGTCCTTAGCGACCAATACCATTCCCAATGGTCCGAAAAGTTCTTCCTGAAGGATCGGGTTTCCTTCTTTTACTCGTATCAATCCGGGCGTGAATTCAGTATCAGAAATTCGTTCTAACGGGAGAATGATTTCTGCGCCGTGCTCCAGAGCTTTTTCAAACTGCTTTTCAAGGTCATCTGCCAGGTCTGGCCGTGCCATTCCGGCAATTTTCGTCTCCTTGTCCATCGGATCCGCCGCAACGAATTTCTTATATTCTTCGATAAACTTCGGAAGGAAGGCATCTTCTATTTTCTCATCGATGATAAATCTTTTAGCCGCTACACAGGTCTGTCCGCAGTTCTGCAGTCTTGCCAATGCCCCAACTTTGGCTGCTTCATCCAGGTCGGCATCATCCAGTACGATAAAGGCATCGCTACCTCCCAGTTCCAATACTGATTTCTTGATGTTCGCGCCTGCAATGGAAGCGACTTCCGCACCGGCCTTCTCACTTCCGGTAAGGCTTACCCCGGCAATGGTTTTATGCTCAAGAACCTCTTTTACGTCTTTGTGCCCGATTTCAAGATTCTGGAAAACCCCTTCCGGAAAACCGGCTTCCAGCAGCACATCTTCGATGGCATTTCCGCTGCCGAAGCAGATAGAGGCATGCTTCAGCACAACGGTATTCCCGGCGAGAATCGCAGGAACTGCAAACCTCAATACCTGCCAGAAGGGAAAATTCCACGGCATGACGCCCAGAATAACCCCTTTCGGGACATAGTGAATTTCGGAATAGGTATATTGGGAATCTACCCGTTCAGGTTTTAAAATATTTTCCGCATCTGCATAATAATTCATCATCAACGCACATTTTTCCACTTCAGCAATCGACTGCGAAACCGGCTTGTTCATTTCTTTCGTAATGATCATACCGAATTTTTCCGCGTTGCTCTTCAGGATTTCTGCCGCTTTGGCGATAAGTTTCTGTCTGTCTTCGAATGGTACCTTTTTCCATTCTGAAAATGCCTTATCCGCTTTGATAAGTTTATTTTCAATTGATTGTTCCATAATGTAATTTCTGTTTTCAAATCCAGGCCTGCTGAATTTAATTATTGCCCTATTTAAAGCACCTGATAAGCAACAAACGTTGTTCCTTAAGATGGGATAAAATAGTGATTTTTTCTATTAGAATATTATCAACTTCCATGTTAAACCATAAACCACTCATTGATTAATGTGGCGGCAAGTCTTGCTGTTCTCTCCTGGATGTCATATTCAGGATTTACTTCTGCCACATCCAGGGCCAGCAGTTTTTCGCTTTTCAGGATATGCCTGTACAAATGCATAAATGCCGCATCGGCAAAAATACCGTTATAGGCAGAAGCTGAAACACCGGGTGCAACCGAAGCATTAAAGACATCCATGCAGATGGTAAGATAAACATAATCCACACTGTCCACCAGATCGTTGATTCTTTGATAGACCGAAGGGAGATTTTCAAAGAAAAGCTCGTCTGCCAGAATGTATTTCATTTTGTACTGATGAGCGGTATCAAACAATTTCAGAGTGTTGGAATTTCTCTGGATTCCGATATGGAGGGAATTAATTTCACCTTCCTGGGCGATTTGCCAGAAACCAGTTCCGGAACTTGCTCCCGCTCCATCTTCCGGCATTCTGTTATCAAAATGCGCATCGATATTAATAACTCCGATTTTCTGCTCCGGAAAAGCCGTCTTCAATCCTAGATAATGCCCATACATTACTTCGTGTCCGCCACCCAGCACCACCGACTTTCCGCCCTTCAGCAAAACCTTGGAAACGTTTTTTGCAAGCTGATGCTGCACCTCTTCAAGCCTTTCGTCTTCGCACGTTATGTTTCCGAAATCCAACAGCGAAAAATCCGGACGGATGACCGGGAAGTTGGCCATATTCTTACGGATGATATCCGGAGCTTCTTTAGCTCCCTGCCGGCCCTTATTCCTCCTAACGCCTTCGTCAACGGCAAAACCGTGTAAAACGAAATCTTTAGTTGAAATAAGTTCATAATTGTTTTCTTCATTTACCCGCTGAAATATTCTGTGGTAAAGCAGCTCTTCTCCGTCTAATCTTCCCTGCCAAATGGTGTTCATACTAAGTTTATTTTTTGTGATGTTGTTATTGTTTATACCTGTAAATACCTGTAAGAATTTAATAAATAAAAAATAATGAATTTTACGTTTCCCAACCAATTCAGGACCATCCGATGTTTAGGGGCTGATCCCTATTTTTCCAGCACTCTAAAAATAAAATAACTGATAAAATTAAGAGGAATAATTATATGATCATGCCAATTAAATTAACACCGGTTTTTCCCTTTATACCCGGATACCGTCAATATAAACATGTTCGCATTTCAGACTTCCCTGATGATACAGGATGTTCTGAAAATTGTTTGTTTTAAACGTTATAAAATCTGCCTTTAATCCTTCTGTTAATCTT
>JAKOOG010000104.1 GCA_022701545.1 Weeksellaceae bacterium
TGGTCAAATTCCGGTAGAAAAAGAATTTAAGACTATTGAAGAACTCTTAAAATTTGTAAGACAGGTTTTTCCATTAGAAGAATAACTTTATGAATGAGCTGAAATACATACAAAAAATCCTTAAGAGCGTAGGATATTATTGTTAATATAAGTAAATAAATGACGCATCAGAAAAAGTACGGGTTCAAGCCCAGCAGGAGGAGCCAAAAAAGACTTACAGCAATGTAGGTCTTTTTTTATGGTTTGAACAGAATATTTTTCGGAATTTAACCGATTGATAGATAATGAAATAAGCCAGGGATCCCGATGAATACAGGAAAAATATCCATATTTTTAAAATAAAAGTTTGTGTAATTATAATATTCCTTTTATATTTGCACCACTCCAATAGAGGAAAATTCCTCCTTAGCTCAGTTGGTTAGAGCATCTGACTGTTAATCAGAGGGTCGCTGGTTCGAGCCCAGCAGGAGGAGCAAAAAGACTTACATCGATGTAGGTCTTTTTTTTATTGAGACACCTCAATTCCGGCTTACAGCTTCAGTTTGCATGTATTTTGTACCAACTTTATAAATTTTGTATGTGCTATAACTTCAACAATAAAAAAGTCAGTTTAAAGAAGGCAGTGGAAGATCTTGGTGCCGAAGGATATGAAGAGGAAAAATTTGTATTGAACGGCAGCATCAACGCATTTACCAAACAGCCCGCTCCGGCTATTCCGGCAGTGGTCAATTACAACGGGATCGTTTTGATGAATACGTTCTGGGGCGTTAAGGAAAATCCGGACGCTCCTACCAAAGGCAAGAACCTGCAGTCCGAAAATACCCGTACCTATTACCGGAAAATCGAAAAGAACAGGTGCCTGATTCCGGCATCCTCTTATTTTGAGCACAAAAGCATTTCTGTTCCTGGAAGGAAAACGCCGGCAAAAGCAAAATATGAAATATTCTGGAAGGACAAAGCGCAGTTTTATATAGCAGGATATTTTGATGTATATGCGGACGGTAATCTAGGATTCGGATTGGTAACAACCCTTCCCAATCCTGTACAGGCGGAAATCCACGACCGGATGATCATTACCCTGGACGCAAAAACAGCAAGGGAATTCCTGGAGCAGGAACCGATTGAAAAGTTCCAGTTCCCGAATTATTCTCCCAATCTGGAATACATTAATCTGGAACCGGAAAAAACCCCTCATACACTGTTCTAAACCTTAAAAAATTAAAAGCCCCTATCAAGGGGCTTATGATTATAAAAAAAACGGAGAAGCAGAAGTTGAATCCGGTGCCGTATAAACGGTAATGATGCTGTTCTTAAGCAGCAAAGCGGGGAACATGGTTCCGGAACCGTCTTTTTCGTAATAGACGCCTTTCACATTAAGGTCATCCGTTAGTGCTTCGGTAATTTCCTCATGTATTTTTTTAAAATACTCTGCATTCTCGAATTCCAGAGTCGTTTTTTCAATCGGGGTCTTGATTTCTATTTTCATAATATTTAAAATTTGTAATGTGACCGCAACAGTATTGCTGAACTGAATGATGCAAAATACAAGCCTTAGTTGAATGCCTTTTTTATTTTATGAAAACAGCCTTGTACAGACTATCGGATAATGCCCTTATTTCCTTACATTTGCACTTTTGTGTTTACATCTCTTTAAATGCAAATATTATTAATTCGGTATAATAAAATCTGCATACTTTTTGTTTATGCCATAGCTTGAAGAAACGATAAATGTTAATTAATACCTCCAGATATTACCCTCTCTTTTTTTTACTGTTTTTTACCGGATGGGTTTATGCACAAAACACAGCCAGCGGCAGGATTATTGACGGGAAAACCAATAAGCAGATCAGCGGCGTAGATGTCTTTATCAATGAAAATGATAAGCCTGCCTTAACGACTGCTTCAGGAAGTTTTACGGTTCAGTCCGACACCGTTATTTACAAACTGCGATTTTTAAGGAAAAACTATTCTTTAGAAACCATAGAAGTAAATCCTGAAAACGCCACGAATATTTTTGTAAAGCTTGTCCAGGAAAAAGTAAGCAGCATCCAGGAAGTTGTCATCCACAACGAAAAGCCGAAATATAAAAACAAGAAGGAAAATCCTGCCTATGCGATTATGCAGAAGGTCTGGGAACGGAAAAGGAATAACGGACTGGATAAATTCGATACCTATACGTATAAAGAATACGAAAAGATCCAGTTTGACGCCAACAACCTCGACAGTGCTTTTATGAAGAGGAAAATTTTCAATAAGCTTGAATTTATTTTCGATTATAAAGATTCCACAGCAAGCGGAAAACTAGCGCTTCCGGTATTTCTCAACGAAGCGGTGTATGAAAATTACGGCGAAAACAGACCGGCGAAAAGAACTAAAAAACTTTTGGTTGCCCAGAAGACTTCCGGTTTCCAGGATAACCAGATCATTACTTTAACGGCAAAAAATCTTTACCGGGATATTAATATTTATGACAATACCCTGAACTACTTCGACATTGGCTTTCCGAGCCCGGTTGGGGAAACCGGTTTCAGCACGTATGATTATAACCTGATCGACACCATTTCGATCCGGGGGGAAGAGGCTTATAAAATCCGATACCAGCCGAAAAGAACGGAAGTCCTGGCATTTCAGGGCTACCTGTACATTGATACCGACAGCTATGCCGTTCTGGGAGCGACCTTAAAATCCACACAAAAGATCAACGTGAATTTCATCAATGGAATTTCGACGGAACTGGAGTACGACAATCCGGATGAGAACACCTTCCTTCCACGAAAAGTAATAACGGAGATCGAAATGACGCCATTTTCCAAAAAGAAAACAGCCAAAAGCATCGTTGCCAAACGTACCGTTGATTATTCCGAATATCAGTTCAATAAACCTCTGGAAGATAAAATTTTTAAACGCCAGGAAGAAGAGTATGAAGACAAATTCGTTGAAAAAGATGAAGCTTATTGGGTCAACGCAAGGCCTGACTCCCTATCGAAAAGCGAACAGGGCATTTACGAAATGCTTGATAAGCTTCAGCAAACCCCAAAATTCAACAGGATTGTCAAGCTGTATGAAACACTGGCTTCAGGCTATTACCATGCTTTCAATGCAATAGATTTCGGTCCAATTTTCTCGGTTTACGGTAAAAATGAAGTGGAAGGCGACCGGATCAGGGTCGGTGCAAGAACATATTTTACCCGGAATGATCCCTGGAGGGTTCAGTTCTATACTGCGTACGGCTTTAAAGATCAACAGGTAAAATACGGCGCTGAAGCGCGTTATATGTTCAATAGGGTAAACCGATTTACGATTGGTGCAGGGACAAGAAGAGATATCCTTCAGCTGGGGGTACAGCTAACGAACGATGACGGAATTATGGCCCGGACCTTTGCCTCCTCCACGATTTTTGCAAGAGGAGAAAATGCTTCCTTAAGCTCAGTAAACCAAACCAATTTGTTTACATCTATCGAACCCTGGAAAAATTTCCAGATCCGGCTGGACGGAACCATGCAGAGCATCAAATCCGCTAATCCGTCAGGCTTTAACCTGATGTATTACAAAAACGGAGACCTCAGAAAGACCACCAATGATTCCCATTTTACCCTAAGCCTGATTGCCAGGCCGGGTGCCAAATTCTCACAAACCGGACTTGACCGCACTGAGCACGGAACCCTTGCCCCTACCATTGTTTTGAAATATACAAAAGGCGTTGAAGGCCTGTTCGGATCAGATTTCAATTATAATAAATTACAGTTTCTTTTCTATAAACCGATCCTGATCGGCAGCTGGGGTAAGCTGCTGCTGAATTTCGAAGCCGGGAAAAACTTTGATACGGTTCCTCTGGCCCTGCAAAATGTGATACCGGGAAACCAGTCGTACAGTCTGGCTCAGAATACTTTTGCCCAGCTTAATTATTATGAGTTTGTAGCGGATACTTACACAACGCTTCATCTGGAGCACCATTTCAACGGAAAAATCCTCTCTTTTATTCCTTTGATCAAGAAATTAAAACTAAGGGAAATTGCATTTATCCGAGGTGCCTACGGAACCTTGAGCGATGCTTCGAAAGCCATTAATGTTGAAGGATTCAAATATTCTGCGCCCAGCGAGCACATCTATTACGAATATGGGTTCGGGATAGAAAATATAGGCTTTGGAAACCTCCGGATTTTCAGAGTCGATTTCAACTGGCGGGGAAATTACCTGGACCGGCCGGATATTTCCACCTTCGGCCTCAAAGCAGGATTCCAGGTTAACTTTTAAAATACAAACTCCTTCAGGCGAAGGAGTTTTTGTTTGCTAAAAATTTTTATAAATATAGTTCTCAGGCTTTCAAACTAAATCCTGATGTTATATTGTTACACGCAAGGTTCAATGCACGTAAAGGGCTTTGCAGGGGCACTCAGGCAAGCTTCTTCCGGCATTGTCAGCAACCGGCAGAGTTCTTCACAGTTTGATGCAGGCCTCACCTTTACACAACCGGAACCTTTGATTGATTTTAATGCTCGCTTCGTTAGTTTTTCAGATGCTTCATAATATTTGTTTTAATTTGATGCACATTCTGTAGTGCTTTTCGGCTTCCGCAGTCATTAGTTGTTTGACAGCACCAAATATAAAATATTTCCCTTTGGATGGATTAATTATGAAAAATTTAACTTTCCCTGAAATACGGATATAAAAAAAC
>JAKOOG010000109.1 GCA_022701545.1 Weeksellaceae bacterium
GCCGTTTCGGTAAAAATATCAAGCTGAGGATCTTTGGACAGATTTAATAAATCTAACAGTTCCAGCCTTTTGATCCGTTCTTTTTCGTTTCCGGGAACCGGATAATTATTCATAATCATAAATCATTATAATGATAAATATAACAAGAAAATGAATATAAAAAATTACTTTTTTAATAAACAGATACCATATTTCACAAAAAAAGGACTAAAATTGGTTCCTAAGATTATAGACAGCTGCTCCTGCATACTAAAAGAAAGGTTTGTATAAATTAGTGCCCCATCATTAAAATTCAGCTAATCTTATGATTTTGAACCCGATAAATTTTATAGAAAGGTTTTTATTCTGGATTACTAAAAAATTATCATAAATTTATTTTTATAATTAAAAAAAACATTCTATATTTGCACCCACAAAAAACAAGGTAATTCTTGTTGAAAGATGACCTTAATCGGGGCGTAGCGTAGTCCGGTCATCGCGCCTGGTTTGGGACCAGGAGGTCGCAGGTTCGAATCCTGCCGCCCCGACTTCAAAAAACATATTTTAGGGTGCGTAGCTCAGCTGGATAGAGCATCTGCCTTCTAAGCAGACGGTCAAAGGTTCGAATCCTTTCGCGCTCACAAAACCTTGCAACTTCTGTTGTAAGGTTTTTTTATTTTTAGGAATGATGATTCAGCCGGGTAGAGCATTCGATTTTTAGAATCAGTCCAGAAGCAGGATCGCTTGTCAAATCAATGGATTCAGTGGATAAATAAACCTAACGGGTTTTTGAAACCCGTTAGGTTTATTTATCGTTACTTTATATCTTTTTACTGACCTTCTATATGTTATCGACCGTACAATAATTCAGATTGAATAAAGTTTAAAGCGTCTTCATATTCATCATCGGACCCATAACCAATTTCTATTTGTTTTTCTTCATTCCACAATACTATTTTTTCGCATACAGGATCAAGCTGAATACAAAATGAAATCTGATCGTCATTGTATATAGCATAACTGTCTTCCGTCTGACTATTGATACGTTGATAATACTTGAGATTTCTGAAAACATCAGGTAATCGCCGGCTAATCTGTCTGTAAAGGTCTTTCCCGAAACCTGCATAACGCCTGCCGGCTTTTTCAAGGCTTTCAGGAATAAATTCTTCTATTGCTCCAAGCATAGCATTTTCAGTATTTATGGATTTATCGTTTTTTATCCGGGCAAAAGGTAAAATCTTACATCCGGTTTAGCTTTGAATACATTTCCAGGCTGACCCATTTCCCGTCTTTTATTTCACAGTCTCTCATAATGCCTTCGAGTTCAAAGCCCAGCTGAGCCATTATTTTTTTGCTGTTGCTGTTTTCCGTTTCCACAACAGCTTCAATCCGGTGTACCGACATTTTCTGAAAAGCATAGTCGCAGGCGGCACGCCCTGCTTCTCCGATGACTCCGGAGCCCCAGTATTCGGTCAACAGCCAGTACCCTATTTCGATGTTCCGGTGCTCTTTGCTCCAGTTATTGAATCCAACCGCTCCCAGAAAGGTATTTTCATCCCGGTTGCAGACTGCCCACCAGATTCCCTTTTCTTCTCTTTCAATCTCAGCAAACCAATCCATCTGTTCCTGAGTAGCTTCCAGGCTGTCGTAGCGTACCCCGTAATGCCTGATGACCTCAGGATGCGACAGTCCTTTGTATACCAATTCCATATCATCCGGCTGAAACCTTCGCAACAAAAGTCTTTCGGTGGTCAAAACCGGGAAAGAATTTGGGCTTTCAGGAATTCCGGTAAGATTTTTATCGTTTGGGCTCATTTTGTTTTTCATAGCGCTGTTTGGACGTTTATGGATTCATTTCAGCTGGTAAGCGGTCCCGTCCCAAAGGTAAGTTCTTGAAGCTTTTTTCTTTTTTTCACGGTCTTTTTCATCTTTTTCCATTTCCTCCATTTTAAAGATGAACGCATTGGGGATTCCGCCTTTATCATTGGGGAAAATAAATTCTTCGTGATGGTAATAGACGTCGGCATCTCCTACGCTCATCAGCTGAGGCAGGGCAATGAGTTTTTTACCGGTAAATAAAATATATTGGTCATACCCGGGAATTCCGCATGCTTCCCCGGAAATAGCGGCTTTCAGGGTAAATTCCACATTTTTGAGTTTGTGGCTGCTTTCTACCGTAAAATTTCCATAGCTCAAACTCTCGCCGGAGCCCGTTTCAAAGGAAACTTCATCGATCACGGTATTGCTTTCCATCATCTTAACGGCAGCCATGTTCTGCTGAACAGCTTCACCGGGAAACTGCGGATCTTTTTTGGCGATGGTCTTTGTAAGCCCCAACAGGAAATCATAGCCGTTTTTGTTCCGGTAGCCTGTGCAGAGGTTACCGCCCCAAATATAACCTTCGGAATTACGGCCGTTCTTATTGTAAGAAATTTTGTACCAGTTGGCTACCCTTTCGCCCAGTTTCAGGACCGTTTCCTCTTTTTTGAGAATCAAAACCTGTTGATTGGTCTGCAAAGAATCCAGAACCTGCGCGTCTACCTGAGGAGACTGGCGGATCCTTGCACCGGCGGTAAATATTTTCTGCGGTTTATTTTCTTCGAAATTAAAAATTCCGTCGGCATGCATTTCTTCCTGCGCGGACAGGAACTGAACGGTAAGCAGAAATAAAGCGGTAAAAAAGGTTTTCATATTAATATTCCGGGGTGTTTATTTTTCGAGAAGCAGGCTCACCCACTCTTCCCGCTGCAGCTGTTTTTTAAACTCCAGCCCGTTTTCTCTGCAGACTTCCAGGATATCGTCCACATCAAAGAAGCACAATCCGGAAAGCAGAAGTTTACCACCGTCGTTCAATACGGTTACATAGGTTGGAATATCGGAAATAAGAATGTTCCTGTTGATATTGGCCAGAATGATATCGTAATTTTCTTTTCCTAAGTTTTCAGCGGTTCCCAGTTCGATATCCAGTTCTACGCTGTTCCGGGCGGCATTTTCTTTTGAATTTTCCACCGACCATTCGTCGATGTCGATGGCTTTGGTTTCTCCGGCTCCGTTCTGTTTGGCATAAATGGCCAGTACGGAAGTCCCGCAGCCCATGTCCAGCACTTTTTTACCCTGGAAATCGATATCCATCATCTGCTGGATCATCAGGTGGGTCGTCGGGTGATGCCCCGTCCCAAAAGACATTTTCGGCTGGATCACGATTTCATGCATCCCCGGAACCGACTCGTGGAATTCGGCACGGATCAGCACTTTATCATCGATGTTGATCGGTTCGAAGTTTTTTTCCCACTCTTCATTCCAGTTGATGTTGGGCATTTCTTTGAAAGTATATTCGATTTTTACTTCTTCATTTTCAAAAAGCGGCAATGCTTTAAGTTCATCTTCATTAAAAAGGTCTTTCTGGATATATCCTAAAATCCCTTCCAGCTCCTCGGTGAAACTGTCGAAACCGATCTGGATCAGTTCGGCCATCAATATTTCATTCCACGGCTGAAGCGGTGTGATTCTGAAGTCGAATTCTAAATAATTTTGCATGTGAATAATTTGTTGCAAAAATAAATATTTAAAAATTGAATTTTAAAAATTGCCGGGTTAAATTGCGGATAGAAGTTTTTAACGATTAAAGATGAATAAGAATTAACACATAAGATATATAAGAATTAGATTGATGATGCTCTGAAACATTTTAGATCACATGAGAATCAAAATCAAAGATTTTCAAAGGAATTCGAGTAGTTTAAGTAACTGAAAAAACTTAACCAAAAAAGAGTCAAAAGACATTGATGCTGTTTAAAGAAGTTGCATATTCATGCTGTTAAAAGCGCACAAAAGTTTTAAAAACTTTAGAAAGGTTCGCAAATTCCTTTGAAAATTTTAAATGAATGACGAGTCAAATCTTTGATTTTTTATGTAGTAAGAGCAGGAAATCTGATGATCCGTGCAATCTCTACTACCAGGGTAAAATCCCTGCGGGACGGACAAATGAAAGGAATTAAAACCATTTAAAATTTAATTGGAATTTTGTATCTGTAAGCCCTTTAGAATATACATAATCATCCGTGAAAATCCGTAGCTGAAAAAATGCACCTGTTAAACATCCAGCTTCCAGCCTTTAAACAAAGTATACGCAACCATCCGTAAAAATTCTTTCTTTGAAGAAAAAAGATTGCAACAGAAAGCGGGAACGAGCTCCGAATAGTTATGAGTGATAATTAATGGATGAACATTGATCAATGACGTTTATCGGATTACCGAATTTTTGTGTCTGTAAATCATCTGCAATAAAAAAAGCGGACCAGAGCCCGCTTAATATACGATCGGGTTCTTAAGGTAAAACTTTGAACCCGAAACTTTAAACTTTGAACCAATTACGGATTCGTTGAAAAAATAGAACCGTTGGCGATTAAAGCG
>JAKOOG010000262.1 GCA_022701545.1 Weeksellaceae bacterium
CGGGCGATAATTCCGTCGAAAATATCGGTTAGTAAACCAAAATACATTAAACTTAAAATTAAAAACGACGATTCTTCGCCTTTGAAATAGGCTAATGAAATAATAATCGGCGCCAAAATGAATCGTATGGCAATTAAGATATATGGTATTGTTTTCATGGTAATTTTATTGGATTCTTTTAAATTTTTCAGCATTATTAATTGTGTAACCCGCCCACATAATAAATAAAGCCGCTCCACTGTTATCGTAATAATCCTGAATCAAGAGATTTTTCTGATCCGTAAGACCAATTCTGCTTTGAAAACTCCGACACCCTCCGAATAAAAAAGGAATTCCGTGACATTTAGAAGTGTAATTACTTAGCGTAAGCAATCCGTTTTTAAGCGTTCCGTTATATGTAAAGGAATATTTTATGGAATCATTCTTGAACAATTTGAATTCTAATTCATACTTTTTTCTTTTATCTGACGCTTTTGACTTGATTACAACTTTATCACAATAAGTAATGTTGTTGTTATTTAAATCCATCATTCCTGCAAAACTTCTTGCTTTTTCAGATTTTTGACTTCCGGAATTGATATGTTCATATCCCTTAAATTCATATTCTCCATCGATCACCGAAACATTTTCTTTTGTAATTATTGATAAATCGTCTTTAATCATCTTCCTGCTAAAAGTCGCACACGAATTAAGAATTAAGACAAGTACTGAAAATATAACATACTTTTTCATAGCTCATTATTTTAAAATTCTACTTCAAAATTACCTGCGGAAAGCATAAAATTAAATGCGGAAAAAAATTAAAATAAATGTCTAAATTTGTGAAAATCGCAAAATATGCATCAGGAACTTTTACTTAAACAGATCCGCCGGAAAATAGGTGATAAATCGCTGAATGACGAGATTGCGAATATTCTGAACATCAGCTATGATGCCGCGCACCGCAGAACCTCCCTGAAAGCAAAATTCAGTTTCGAAGAGGCTTTGGAACTGGCAAAATATTATCAGATCTCACTGGATCATTTTTTAACTTCGGATCATCGGATTTTAGTGCAGAAAACGACAGCCGTTACCGAAACAGGAGATTTACAGTCGTTTTTCAGGCATAACCTCAACATTTTTGAAAACCTGCCGCTTTCAGACGGAATGACGATTTATTATTCGGCGAAAGATATTCCGTTTTTCTACACGCTGTCGGACACCATGCTTTCGCGGTTTAAAGTTTATGTCTGGATGAATCTGCTGAACGCAAAACAGGTATTTGTCCCGTTTATGGAGTTTTATCCGCCTGATTTTAATGTAGATACAAAGGAATTAAGGAAAAAGTACGAAGAACAGAAAGTCGTTGAATTATGGAACGACCATACGGTTTCCAGCATACTACAGCAGATTCTTTTTTATTTTGAAACCGGCCTGCTGAAAAAAAGTGAAGCACGAGTTATTCTTCAGGAATTAACGGAACTCATTCAATACCTTGAAGAAAAAACAGAAAATAATCCAAGGTTCCAGTTGTACGAAAATGAACTGATGCACCTTTCGAATGACATCTTCTTTCATCATCCCCAACAGCCGCTTTTTGCCATTCCGACGAATATGTTTGGATATATTTTGATTAATGATGAAAAAACCTGCCGCGAAACACAGAATTATTTTGAACATCAGATCAAAAACTCAAAGTCGCTGAATACGTCCGGAAACCGGGACCGTAAGGTATTTTTCAATAAGATGCATAGACAGATTGAAAATCTGGGAGAGAAATTAAGATAAGCTTATGGCTTATGGCAAAGTTATTCGTCTTTCTTGGAAGGCACCAGAAAAACATCGATCAGCCCTTCAGGCAGCTGCATTTTGATGAACCGTTCTTCCCGGCTTACTTCGAGGATCCAGTCTTTGATCATTGGAATAACCACTTCTTTTCCGTCGAGATTGGTGACAAAATAGGTTTGTGCCGTCTGGTCGTTTACGGATCGGATCACGCCACAGTCGTTGTCGTTTTCATCGAAAATAGTAAATCCGATGATTTCGTGATAATAAAACTGCTTACCGGATAGTTTCGGCAGCGTCGAGAGCGGCAGATAGACGTCTTTTCCCAAAGATTGGTCTACGAGCGCTTCCGTGGAGTTTTTGAAAGCGATATTCAGGGCATCCAGCTTGCTCCATGAGGATCTGGCAATAAAAAAAGGAACCAATAATCCGTTGATTTCAACGAATATTGATTCCAGTTTATTGTAAAGCTCGGGTTGATCGGTATCCAGCTTAAGGATAACGTTTCCCGCAAGTCCGTGTCTGCGTGTGATTTTTCCTAACAAATAGCAATCTTCTTTACGCATACGGGATTTTTCTTAAGCTTCAGTGTTTTCTTCTGTAGATTCAGCAGCAGCTTCCCCTTCTGTAGTTTCTTCAGCAGGTGCGTTTGCAGCCTCTTCAGCAGCTTTAGCATCAGCTTCAGCTTGTGCAGCAGCAGCAACTCTTGCTTCATTTACTTTAGTTTCAGCATCCAAAGCCGCTTTTTTAGCATCCGACTTAGCTGTTGCCAAACCTTCTACTTTACCTTGTACTTTAGAATCTTTTGCTTCTACCCAAGCAGCAAATCTTTTTTCAGCTTCAGCTTCATCAAAAGCACCTTTAGCGACACCACCTTGTAAGTGTTTTTTGTAAAGGGCACCTTTATAAGAAAGGATTGCTCTTGCAGTATCAGTTGGCTGAGCACCGTTGTTTAACCACTTCACAGCAGAATCAACGTTCAAATCAATAGTTGCAGGGTTCGTAATTGGGTTGTAAGTTCCTAGTTTCTCGATGAATTTACCATCTCTTCTGGCTCTAGAATCTGCAACCACGATGTGGAAGAAAGGTTTTCCTTTTTTACCGTGTCTTTGTAATCTGATTTTTACTGACATAATGTTTGAATTTTACGGGAACTCGTCCCAGTTAAATATTTAAGAGTGCAAAGATAAACAAAAAAACGTATTGAACAATTAATAAATGTAACAATTTAACAATCTGGTAGAGTCACACTATTTATCTGAAAAACCCATGGGTAGATCGTTATATTGCCATATTGTTACATTGTACCGGCAACGCCCATATAAAACAAGCCCAGGCATTTCTGGTTTTCTTCGATGGTAAGGGATTGTTTCAGGTGGTCCACCAGCTTCGGGGAACTCCAGTAGCAACCGATTCCGTTTGCCGTGCAGGTAAGGTACATATTCTGGACTGCCATTGAGACCGCCGCAATTTCTTCCCATTCCGGGACCATTCCGCTGAAATTAACGACAATCGAAACGATGGCATCTGCCTTATTGATTTTAGAGCCGATATCATGATACTTTTTCTCTAAAAATACCTGTTCGGGCTGAGTAGCTTTGTAAATAGACTGCATTTCCGAAGCGAGTGCAGCCTTTTCTTCCCCTTTAAATATTTTAAAACGCCAAGGTTTGGTCCTTTTGTGATTGGGAGCCGATGTTGCCGAATGTAGAATTTCATCAAGAATTTCCTGAGGAATTTCTGCATCCGTATAATCTTTCGGGAAAATACTTCTTCTCTGCTCTATGATTTCTTTTAAAATTGCTGCTTTATTCATGGAACAAAATTACAAAAAAGCCGGACGCCAGAAGCGGGATAAAGGAATTTTAATCTTAAGTAAAGACAAATGCCGGATGGTGGATAACAGATAACGGGTTAATGAGTGTTTATCAAAAATTACTTTTTACTTTTTACTTTTTACTTTTTACTTTTTACTTTACAAAACTTCCACAATCTTCTGATGGATTTTATTCAGCGTAAATTCATCGCCGGGTTTCATCCCCATCATTTTTTTGGCCATCGGACTTTCTGAGGAGATGGCATAAAACCGGTCGCCTTCGAAAAAGAACTCTCCCAAAGAAACCGAAATATAGAACCTCGCCTTATTGGTGATCACCAAAGAGCCCAATTGTACCCTCTCGGTAGAATTGTTGAGGACTTTGGCCATATTCCTTCTAAGGTCATGCAAAGCACCCAGCTGCCGCTGCATCTGGTAGATTTCTTCCTGCATTTCCTCTCTCATGCTGTCGTACTTCGGGGTCTTTTTTATTTCGCGGCTTGCTTCAAGGGTAAATTCTATAAAATTTTTCAGTTTTTCTATCTTTCCGGCAATCACGTCTTTTACATAATTTCTTATGTTATTTTTCTCAAATACTATCTTCTCCATGTATCGAATCTTTAATATAAAGATAATATTTTTTAAATAATCTCTATTCAGCTTAACATAAAATAACAGTATGATTTATTTATTCGATTTTTAAAAATTATTTCTACATTTACGGTCTTAATTTATAAAAACTAAAATCATGTTTAAAGCACCATTTTCCTTTGATGGAAGAATCAGAAGACTGGAGTACGGATTGTCTTATCTTATTTATCTTGTGTTCGCCCTTCCTTTCAATATCTATTTAAGAATGTCTGAAAATTCTTACGACGGACCTTCAGGAACCATACTGGTGATCTTCTTCATTCTCCTTATTCCTTTTTTATGGTTTATGCTGGCGCAGGGCGCTAAAAGATGCCACGACCGCGGCAATTCCGGATGGTTTCAGCTGATTCCTTTCTACGGCTTGTGGATGCTGTTTGCCGACAGCGAGCACGGACCCAACGAATACGGCCCGAATCCGAAAGGACAGGGAAATTACAATTCGATTAATGAAATCGGTCAAAAAGAAGCTTAATAAAAAGCCTTGTCCACGGACAAGGCTTCTGTTTTATTTTTCAGCTAATTTTTTCAGGTTATTGAGCCCTTCTTCGTAGGATTTCCCCATCTGGTAATCCATCACCGGCCTCATGATCTTCATCATGGCATCCTGCTCGGTATCCATCGTCCAGGTTACTTTCGTCGCATTTCCTTCAGGGGAAAGGATCATTTCGGACGTCGCCTGTCCTTCAAACGGTTTTTTAAAAACCATTTCCGTTTTCTGCTTCTGATAAGGAACCAGTTCTTTGATTTCCTGGCAGCCCGCTCCCGCATGTTCATCCTTGCTGTCCCATCAGTACTTGTCTCCTACTTCACCAGTATTTCCGGAGTAGACAATTTTCATCGACGGATCCAGCTTCATCCATGGGTTCCATTGGTTGAACGCTTTCATCGAACTGACCTGCTGCCAGATTTTCTCTTTCGGAGCATTGATTACCATTGATTTTTCATAATGATAATTGTTACCGAAAGCTAACACGACAATGATGGCATACAACACAATAAGAAGGATAACAACACCGATAATTTTTAAAACGGTTTTCATAGTTACAGTATTTAAAGGTTAAATTTTTAAACATAATAAGATCCGCATACTGTCAAATGTAAT
>JAKOOG010000273.1 GCA_022701545.1 Weeksellaceae bacterium
CAGACTACGTTTTTGATGGTAACCAGGAACAGCCTCTCAAAGAAGATCAGCCGACAGATCCGATCAATTTGTATGGACTAAGCAAATTGCGGGCAGAAAAAGCGATTCTGCAGTCAGCTGCTGATGCTATTGTAATAAGAACTGCTTGGGTTTATTCCAACTTCGGAGCGAATTTTGTAAAGACGATGATCAGATTGATGTCTGAACGTGATGAAATTAATGTTATAAGCGATCAAGTAGGTTCTCCTACTTATGCAAGAGATTTAGCACAAGCAATTTTAGATATTGTACATTCTCAAAATTGGGAAAAAGGAATCTATCATTACAGTAATGAAGGAAAAATCTCATGGTATGATTTTGCGATGGAAATACAAAGATTAAAAAACTTAGATTGTATCATTAATCCTATACCAACATCACAATATCCTACACCAGCAAAAAGACCTAAATTTTCTCTATTAGATAAAGCTAAAATTAAAAATCAATTTGGTATCGTGATCCCAGATTGGAAGGTAAGTCTGATCGAGATGTTGAATAACGAAACAACAACCAATTAACTTAATAATTATAATAATATGAAAGGAATTATTCTTGCAGGTGGATCGGGGACTAGGTTGTACCCATTAACAAAGTCCGTGTCAAAACAAATGATGGCAGTATATGATAAACCCATGATATATTATCCTTTATCAGCGTTAATGCTTGCGGGTATCAATGAGATCCTGATAATATCTACTCCAAATGATCTCCCTAACTTCAAAAATTTATTGGGAGATGGAAGTGATCTCGGTATCAGATTAGAGTACGCTGAGCAGCCAAGTCCGGATGGACTAGCACAAGCATTTATTATTGGAGAGGAGTTCATTGGTTCAGACAGTGCTTGTCTTATTCTTGGGGATAATATCTTTCATGGACATGGTCTTACAGAATTATTGAAAACGGCGGTTAATAACGTTGAAATTGAAAATAAGGCAACAGTTTTTGGATATTACGTCCAGGATCCTGAACGCTACGGAGTTGCAGAATTTGACAAATCTGGAAATGTAATTTCTCTTGAAGAAAAACCGGCAGATCCAAAAAGTAACTATGCCGTAGTAGGTCTGTATTTTTATCCAAACTCAGTTGTTGAAGTGGCAAAACGAATCGAGCCTAGCGAAAGGGGCGAATTAGAGATTACGACAGTAAACCAAGAGTATCTCAAGCAGAATAATTTGAAAGTTGAATTAATGGGACGTGGTTATGCATGGTTAGATACAGGAACTCATGAATCGCTTCTAGAAGCTTCAAATTTTATCCAGACAATCGAAAAAAGACAAGGCTTAAAAGTAGCGTGTTTAGAAGAAATTGCTTATGAAATGGGGTATATCTCCAGAGAAAAAGTAATTGAATTAGCGACTCCATTGAAGAAAAACGAATACGGACAGTATTTGCTGCGTCTTGCTGATAGATACTAATAGCTCAGAGTCTTAATAAAAATATATCTTATGTCGTTAAAAAAACAAGCTGTTTCGGGAATGATTTGGACGTACTCCCAGCAGTTTGGCAGTCAATTAATTACTTTTGCGGTCTCGCTTGCTTTAACAAGATTGATTCTTCCCGAAGAATTTGGTTTGATTGGAATGATTACTATTTTTATGGGAATAGGTACAGCTCTTTTTGATGGTGGTTTAACGAGTTCTTTGATTCGATCTAAAGATTTGGATCAAAATGATTATTCTACAGTCTTTTATTTCAATCTTGCAGGAAGTATTATTCTGTATATAATATTATTTGTTACAGCTCCACTAATAGCGAATTTTTATCATCAACCAGAGCTCATTAATCTTACAAGAGTATATGGTATTACGTTTATTTTAGCTGCGTTTGGTGCAGTGCAAAATACGATATTAACAAGAGAGCTTAAATTCAGAAAGCAGGCCATCATTTCTTTGCCTGCAATAGTTATAAGTAGCTTATTAGGATTATTAATGGCTTATCATAATTATGGAGTTTGGAGTTTAGTGGGAACAGCGCTTATCAATGCTTTATTGACAAGTTTATTTTTGTGGTTTAGTTCTTCATGGTATCCAACGCTTACGTTTAGCAGGAAAAAATTTCACACCCATTTTCACTATGGGTATAAACTCACACTTTCATCAGTTTTAGATATTATTTTTACCAATATTTATCAAATTGTGATTGGACGTTTTTATTCTGCAGCTCAGGTAGGATATTATACCAGAGCAAACAGCTTAATGATGCTTCCTGTAGGGAATGTTTCTGCAGCGCTAAACCGTGTGGTGTTCCCTTTATTTTCTCAGGTACAAAATGATATTCCCAGATTTAAAAAAGCGTATAAACAAATAATGCAAATGGTTTTGTTTATTATTACTCCCGTTATAGTAATAATGGCATTTTTAGCTGAACCACTCATTATATTACTTTTTGGGAAGAATTGGCTTCCTGTGGTTCCAATTTTTCAAATTATTTGCTTTACAGGCGTTTTGTATCCAATACATCTTTATAACCTTTTGGTATTACAGGTAAGAGGAAGAAGCGATCTGTATTTAAAACTAGAAATAGCTAAGAAGATTCTTTTGGCAGTAATACTATCAATATCATTCTTTTTTGGTTTTTATGCATTACTTTGGGGGCAATTGATCTTTTCCATTTTGGCGCTGCTGATCAACACACATTTTGCAGGAAGTATGCTCAATTACAGAACGTTCGAACAATTAAAAGATATCTTTCCGATATTTTTGTTTACAATCCCTATGGGAGTAACTATATTTTTTTCAAACTATTTTTTAGAAAGTTATCATCTTCTGATACAACTTATCGTGGGTGGATTCTTCGGAGCAGTTGCTTACTTGGGGACTGCATGGCTTTTTAAATTTGAAACAATTAATGATATCAAAAATCTTATACAAAAAAAATGATACCAGTAACAAAACCTTTCCTTCCTCCTATTGAGGAATATCAAAAATATTTAACAGGAATCTGGCAGCGCCAATGGTTGACCAACATGGGGCCATTGGCTAGTGATTTAGAAATTAAGCTTAAAGAACATTTAGGTTTGAAACATCTGCTTTTTGTTACAAATGGAACGGTTGCCCTGCAAATGGCAATTAAAGCATTAGATCTGAAAGGAGAAATAATAACCACTCCATTCTCATTTGTTGCAACTACAAGCAGCATTGTTTGGGAAGGTTGTACTCCAGTTTTTGTCGACATCGACAAAGATTCCCTGAATATAGATGCCACTAAAATTGAAGAAAGTATCACTGAAAAAACCAGTGCAATCCTGGCGACTCATGTTTATGGAAACCCTTGCGATGTAGATGCGATCGAAAAAATTGCCCGTAAGCACAATCTAAAAGTTATCTATGATGGTGCTCATGCTTTTGGCGTAAAAATAAATGAGAAATCAATTTTTGAATACGGAGATATCTCCATATGCAGTTTGCATGCTACAAAACTTTATCATTCAACAGAAGGAGGCTTAGTGGTTACTAAAGATGCGGACTTATTAAAAAAACTTGCTTTTATAAGAAATTTTGGAATATCTGGATTTGATACTTATTCAGAGCTAGGTATAAATGGTAAGAATTCTGAGTTCCATGCTGCGATGGGGCTTTGTAACCTTAATTATGTTAAGAGGATATCAGAACAGAGAAAAATACTCTCAAAGCGTTATGATGAAAAACTTTCGAGCTTGAATGGATATTATCCATTATGGCATCAATCCGCTTCGAAAAATTATGCTTATTACCCAGTAATTGTTGAAAGTGAGGAGCTTTTATTAGAAATTAAATCTGAATTAGATAAATACGAAATTTTTACCAGAAGATATTTCTACCCTAGTTTAGGATCCTCATTACCTTATTTACCTACAGTTGAATTACCTATTACTGATAGCATTTCAAAG
>JAKOOG010000290.1 GCA_022701545.1 Weeksellaceae bacterium
TGATGGCGTTTGGCGGTCTCAAAAGAATTGTTGTTTCCCCGCCTTTTATTACTTTTGCGATAAATTCAGCTTTCAAACCTTTATTGATGAAAATACAGATCATCAGCGACCTTCACCAGGAATTCGGAACCACCGGCCTTTCATTCGATAGGGCGGATGTGGTGGTGCTCGCAGGCGATGTGAATCTGGGAACCAGAGGAATCGAATGGATCAAAGCAAACATCACGGATAAACCGGTTATTTATGTATTGGGCAACCACGAATATTACAAAGGCGCTTACCCGAAAACCCTGAATAAAATAAAAGACGCTGCCCGGCATTCTAATATTTCGGTGCTGGAAAATGATTCTGTGGATATCGAGGGTGTCCGTTTTCACGGAGCTACCTTATGGACCGACTTTTCGATATTCGGTGATCCGCGGTATTACGGATTCGTCTGCCAGAACGGGATGAACGATTACAGGCAGATCCGGCGCGATCCGTCCTACTCGAAAATGCGTTCCATCGACATCTTTAAGATTCACCAGTTTTCCCGGTTGTGGCTGAAAGAAAGCCTGGAAAGATCAAAAGGCATGACCAATATAGTCGTCACCCACCACGCCCCGAGCCTTCAGTCGGTTCCGGAATATTTTAAGGAAGATCCGTTAACGTCGGCCTATGCTTCGGACCTTGAAGATTTTATTTTGGAACACCAACCGCTGTACTGGATCCACGGCCACATCCACACGCCGAAAAGGTATACGATCGGACAGACGGAAATCATCTGCAACCCGCACGGCTACATCACTGAAAAGTATAACGGCTATGAAAAGGAACTGCTGGTGGAGGTTGAATCAAAATAGGACAGTATCCGGATTGGTCTTCTTTTAAAGCTGTTTATTCGGAGCTGTTTCCCGCTTTCCACTGTATCTTTTTCGCCCGGGCAAAAGGCCTTACAGAAAAAGGATGCCGTTGCAATCGGGGCTAAAACTTTCGGTGTTCTTAAAAATATTAGGATGAAATCAATACCATTTGATACTTAAAGTGGCTGATGGTATTGATGACCGGAAAACTTCCAGCCTCAGGCTTCCTTCATCAAGCCCATTTAATCAGAGTTAATTAATTATTAGCAATACAGATTCGGCCTATTACCATTACCAATAAAAATACCCGGACCAAAGCCCGGGCATTCACGTTTTAGAAATATATATAAGTAAAATTACTTCAGGGTAAACTTCACCTTGGTTTTGATGGCATCCGAAGAATTTCCGATCTGCGCTTCAAAATCGCCCGGCTCCGCCACCCATTCGTGTTTTTGGGCGTCGAAGAAGCTTAAAGCCGTTTTGTCGATGGTGAAAGTGACTTCTTTCTGTTCTCCCGGATTCAGATACACCTTTTCAAAACCTTTCAGTTCTTTTGCCGGCCTTTGTACCGAGGATTTCATATCGGAAATATACAGCTGGGCGACTTCTGCGCCGGGTCTTGTTCCTGTATTTTTCACGGAAACCGTAAAAGCAATGCTGTCGCCCTGAGCCATGGTTTTCTTATCGGCTTTGGCTTTTCCGAATTCGAAGGTAGTATAGCTCAGCCCGTGTCCGAAACTGAACAGCGGCTTGATTTTTTTGGTATCGTGCCAACGGTAACCTACCAAAATCCCTTCATTATAAGTAATGTTGATCGGGTTTTTCTGGTCTTTGCCTCTATCGGCTGCCAGCTCTTCCTTATTTCCGGGATATTCTCCCAACTGGTGGGCCGAATTATCTTCCAGCTTCACGGGAAAGGTGAACGGCAGCTTTCCTGAAGGATTTGCATCACCGGCAAGAACCGAAGCAATTGAATTTCCGGCTTCGGAACCCAGGTACCAGGACTGGACCACCGTCGGAACCTCTTTGATCCACGGCATGGCCACGGCGTTTCCGGAAACCAAAACCACAGCCAGGTTTTTATTGGCTTTGGCAAGAGCTGAGATCACCTGATCCTGGTTGTACGGCAACCCGTAGCTTTTACGGTCGTTTCCTTCACTGTCCTGGAAGTCCGCTTTGTTGAGTCCGCCGACGAAAATCACATAGTCCGATTGTTTAGCCAGTTCCACGGCTTCGTTCAGCAATTCCTGCGGAGAACGGGTGTCTTTCAGGTCCTGTCCGGATTTTACCCCGTTGTATTCCCCGCCGATGTCGCCGACATAACCCCTTGCATATTGTACCTCCGACTGTTTCCCGAATCGGGATTTGATGCCGTCCAACGGAAGGGTTTCATATTTTACTTTCAATGAAGAAGATCCGCCGCCGACCGTCATGATCTTAATGGCATTTTCTCCGATCACCGCAATTCTTTTGGCTTTGTTGAGATCAATCGGAAGTACGTTCCCCTGATTTTTCAGCAATACGATGCCTTCTTCCCCGATTTCTTTGGCAACGGCTTTATGCTCTTCCGAAGCGATATTCCCGAAAGGCTTGTTCCTGTTCATCGTCGTTTTATAGGCAAGATTCAGCAAGCGGGTCACTTTATCGTCCAGTTCTTTGGTCCCGACTTTTCCGGATCTGATTAAATCCAGGTAAGGCTTGGCAAGGTAATAGTTGTCGTAGGCGTTTTTTGTACCGGCTGAAAGGCCGTTGGTCCAGCTTCCGAATTCCAGGTCAAGTCCGTTACGGATGGCCTGTTCGGTATTGTTTACCGCCCCCCAGTCGGACACCACCACACCTTTGTATTTCCATTCGCCTTTTAGAATATCATTTAAAAGATACTGGTTCTGGCTGGCATACTGGCCTTTGTACATGTCGTAGGCCCCCATAATTGTCCAGGAATCCCCTTCTGTTACCGCTGCTTTGAAAGCCGGCAGATAAATTTCGTACAGCGTCCGCTCATCCACTTTCACATTGCTGGTATGGCGGAACATTTCCTGGTTGTTTAAGGCAAAATGCTTTACCGATGTAGCCACGCCATTCGACTGCACGCCTTTAATGTAAGGAACCACCATCTTGGAAGTTAAATAAGGATCTTCTCCCATATATTCGAAGTTTCTTCCGTTCAGCGGAGTCCGGTAGATATTCACGCCCGGGCCCAGAAGAATGTCTTTTTTACGATAGCGGGCTTCTTCTCCCAATGCTTTCCCGTAATTCCAGGACATTTTTTTGTTCCATGTAGCGGAAAGGGCGGTCAGGGCAGGGTAGGCGATGATGGAATCGTTGGTCCATCCCGCCTGGTTCCATTCGTCCCACATCACTTCAGGACGCACCCCATGCGGGCCGTCGGTCGTCCAGAATTCCGGAATTCCCAGTCTCGGAACCCCCGGCGAACTGAATTTCGACTGGGCGTGGAGCATCGCTACCTTTTCTTCCAGCGTCATTCTCGACAGCGCATCCTGAACACGCTGCTCCACCGGTTTTGTTTCATCCAGATAAACAGGCAGTGTTGTATTTTGAGCCATGGAAGAAACAGAAAAAAGCGTGAATAAACTTACAATGGCGGTTTTCTTTAGCATAGAATCCTATTTTTGATTGGTAACAAAAATAGCAAAAATATTTATAGTCTCAAATTGAGAAAATAAAAATCTAAAGAAATGGTTATTAATAACCAGCTTAATAACCATAAATTTTCAAAAGTAACAAGGGATGCCTTACTATAGAATAGAAAAATCCTATTAAAATTATGATCGAAAGAACATGATTCACAAATCCTGAAGGAACAGACACCAGCATTCCGTAAAGCCAATGAAAGGAATCAGCAAGTCCCGAAGGGACTTCTAATCATAGAATAGGATGAAGTCCTATTGAAAAACATAGAAGATCAATATCTCGAAGGGACGTCTAATCATAGAATAGGATGAAGTCCTATTAAAAAATCATAAAAGATCAGTATCCCGAAGGGACGCCTTACAACAGAATAGGATAAAGTCCTGTAAAAATCGTTATCAAAAAAGAACATGATTCACAAATCCTGAAGGAACAGACACCAGCATTCCTTAAAGCCAATAAAAGGAAAACAACAATTCCCGAAGGGATGTCTTAATTCTAGAATAGGATAAGGTCCTATTAAAAAATCATAAAAGATCAGTATCCATGAAGAACGCCTTAAACAAAATAGGATGCAATCCTAT
>JAKOOG010000311.1 GCA_022701545.1 Weeksellaceae bacterium
GCCGTTATTTAGAATAAAAATGTAAAAAAGCCCTGGCAATCATGCATCAGGGCTTTTTCTGTTTATTTTAAATAGCTTATTATGAGGCGTGGAGTACAAAAATCATGCTAAAAACTCTTTTTCTCAAAATATTTTATTAAATTCGTAGAATATGTTATGTTAAAACACCATCCAGTAATATGCTAAAACAACACTTACAACTCAGATTAGGACAAAAGCTGGCACCCCAGCAGATCCAGCTGATGAAGTTGATCCAGCTTCATACATTAGAATTTGAGGAGGAACTTGAAAGAGAATTAGAAGAAAATCCCGCATTGGAAATTGCAAAAGAAGAATCTAATGAAGAAGAATATCCTACCCTTGAAGATTCATACGAGACAGAAGGAACCGAAAGTATTGAAACGGATTTTGATGTAGACCAGTATCTCTATGATGACGAACCAAACTATAAAACCGCATCCAGCAATTATTCTTCAGACGATGAGGAATTCGATAACGAAAGCCTTTTAACGGAAGGACAGTCTCTGTATGATTATCTGCTGGAGCAGATTCACCTGGTAAACATCAGTGATGAAGACGAGAAAATTGCGGAATATATTATCGGAAATCTTGATACCGACGGCTACTTAAGAAGAGAGATCAAATCCCTTGTGGATGACCTGGCATTTTCACAGGGAATTTACACCACGAAGGAGAAAGTAGACGATATTCTTGAAAACTATGTGCAGAAGCTCGATCCACCCGGTGTGGGAGCAAGAGGCCTTCAGGAATGCCTTTTGCTGCAGATCGAGAAAAAAGTAAGCTCGGATAAAGCCGTTTCCCTGGCCGCCAGCATCCTGAGACATCAGTTCGATGCCTTAACCAACAAGCACTACAACAAGATCATCCAGAAATATGATATTGAAGAAGAAGACCTGCGCGATGCTTTGGACGAAATTTCGAAATTGTCACCAAAAGTCGGCGGAAACTTCGATACCCAAACCATTACCATCAACCAGGAGATTATCCCGGATTTTGTCATCCAGGTGAAAGACGGACAGGTAATCCCGATGCTGAACAGCAAAAATGCGCCGACGTTAAGGGTTTCCGAAGAATATAAAGACATTTTATCCACCTATTCGCATGATAAAAACTCTTCGGAACACAAGCAGGCAGCTCTGTTCATCAAGCAAAAGCTGGATGCCGCCAAATGGTATATTGATGCGATCAACCAGCGTCAGAATACGTTATTACAGACCATAACGGCCATTGTGAAATTCCAGAAAGATTATTTTCTTACGGGTGATGAAAAATCATTGAGGCCGATGATCTTAAAAGATGTGGCCGATATTACCGGTTTTGATATTTCAACCATTTCCCGGGTGGTGAAAAGTAAATATGCCGATACGCCGAACGGAATTATTTATCTTAAAGATCTGTTCTCCGACAGCCTCACGAATGATGACGGTGAAGAAGTCTCTACCAAAGAAATCAAGACCCATCTTCAGGAAGTCATCAGCAAAGAGAATAAGAGAAAACCGCTGACGGACGATGCTTTGGTAGTAATCTTAAAAGAACAGGGTTACAATATTGCCAGAAGAACGATTGCCAAGTACCGCGAACAGCTGAACATTCCGGTAGCCAGGTTAAGAAAAGAACTTTAGAATATAACGGAAAAGCATTTCAATTTGAAATGCTTTTCTGCTTTCTAAGCTGGAAATGCATTAAGCTTTTCTGTTTTCCAAACCAAGTTCCTTGATCGAAACTTCCCGCATCTCCACTTTCCGGATTTTTCCGGAGATCGTCATCGGGAATTCATCCACAAATTTCCAGTATCTCGGAACCTTGTAATGGGCGATTTTTCCGTTGCAGTATTTTAAAAGCGCTTCTTCGGATACATCAAATCCCTTTCTTACTTTTACCCATGCCATGACTTCCTCCCCGAATTTTTCACTCGGAACGCCGATGATTTGCACATCCAAAATATTGGGATAGGTATACAGGAAATCCTCAATCTCTTTCGGTGAAATGTTTTCCCCGCCGCGTATGATCAGGTCTTTTATTCTTCCCGAAATGGTAATATAGCCATCCTCATCCATCACCGCCAGATCACCGGTATGCATCCACCGCCCTTCGTCAATTACTTTTCCGGTGTTTTCGGGATCGTTCCAGTATTTCAGCATGACAGAATATCCTCTGGTACAGAGTTCACCATCTTCTCCACGCCTAACAATTTTTCCGTCCTTGTCGATGATTTTTATTTCCAGGTGATCCTGGACGGTTCCTACCGTATTGACCTGCTTTTCAAAGGGCGTTCCGATCAGCGTCTGGGTAGATACCGGCGAGGTTTCCGTCATCCCGTAGCAAATGCTCATTTCTTTAATGTTCATCAGGCTTTCTACTTTTTTCATAATTTCCGGAGGACAGACGGATCCGGCCATGACCCCGGTCCTTAAATTTGAAAAATCGAAAGTATCGAAATTTTTTACGGCCAGCTCGGCAATAAACATCGTAGGAACGCCGTACAAAGACGTACATTTTTCATCGGAGACTGCCTGCAGCGTGATTTCAGGATCAAAGCTGTCATTCGGGATTACCATGCATGCACCGTGGGCCGTACAGCAGATATTGCCGATTACCATTCCAAAGCAATGGTAGAAAGGAACCGGAATGCAGACCCTGTCTTGTTCACTGTATCTGAGACGGATCCCGATAAAATAACCATTGTTTAAAATATTATGGTGGGAAAGCGTAACCCCTTTCGGAAAGCCTGTAGTTCCGGAGGTATACTGGATATTTACCGGATCATCGAATTGCACATGCTCTTCAAAGCTATGCAGGGTATCGTCGGATATTTCCTGTCCGTTATTCAGGAAGTCCTCCCAGTTGTCATCGAAGAAAATTTCAGATTTCAGAGTGGTACAGAATTCACGGGCATCGGCAATCATTTTTTTATAATCGCTTGATTTAAAACTTAAGGCAGAGAAAAAATGAGATATTCCCGATTGGTTAATCACGAAAATCAGTTCGCTGGTTCTGTACGCCGGATTGATGTTGACTAAAATAACCCCGATTCTGGCTGTGGCATATTGCAATAAAACCCATTCGTAACGGTTGGCCGACCAGATTCCGACACGGTCGCCGGCTTTGGCTCCGAGAAAAATTAAGGCTTTGGCTACTGCTGTCGTCTGGTTGTAAAATTCCTGATACGTAGCGCGGTACTTTTGATGTACACAGACCAATGCTTCATGATTCGGAAATTTTTCAACAGTGCGTTTAAGATTGTTTCCGATCGTTTCGCCTAATAAAGGAATATCAGAAGCCCCGTGAACATAAGATAATTGCATAGAATGAAAGATTTGGTGAAATAAAATTAACAATAAAATCTTATATTCCTGCTGTACCGCCTAAATTTCCTGTGAATCGATCTCTCTGAGCTGCGTCAGGTTACGGTCGAGTTTTTTAATGATAATCCCGTATACGACCCTGTAGTAAAGCCAGACCATCAGTACCGTAAAGACTGTGCTGATAACGGTTCCTGCAATAAAGCCGATGATAGTGGAATTGGTAATCTCTACGTTCTGGGTATTGAGAATGTAAAATACAAAGACGGTGAAAATAGAAGTAAATGCAACCAGCAAGGCAATATTGATTAGGATAAAAGCATTAACTGTTTTTTTTAACTGGATAATTTTAAGAATGAATTTTTTCAGGTTTTCCTCCACCTTAATGCCTCTGTAGTTCTGGTAAAAACGATAGACAAAATAAGCCGTTACCGAAAGGCTTAATATCTTCAATACCAGGTAGATGTTATCGAATGCAAGTTCCAGTTCCGGAGTTTTCCGTACGCCGAGTCTATCCAGGATATTAAGAAATGAATTCGCCTCTTTCCCCTGTATAATGTAAAACAGCCCGATCAGGGTAAAAAAAAGAAATTCCGCTACACTGATCCAGAAAATATACTTCACGTAATTCCGTGATTTTCTGTTGAGCATCTGAAGGATTTCATTGCTGCCGTATTTTTGCTGAACAGGTTGTTCCTGCCATGTCTTCTTAAAACTGTCTAAATCGAATTCAGGCATATTTTTCCATCTGTTCTTTAAGGGTTTTCTTTAATCGGTTCATTTTCACACGCGCATTCACTTCGGTAATCCCGAGGTTTTCTGCAATATCCTTGTAAGGCAAATCGTCAAGATACATCATTACAATCGCCCGCTCCACATTGGGAAGGGTTTTGATTACTGTATACAAAAGTGATACCTGCTGCTGCTTTTCATCGTCATCTTCGATAAAATCGGCGTGATTGATGTCCAGCTCGTTGGTGGGCAGGCTCTTGCTTTTTTTTCTGAAAAGGGTAATGGCTGTATTTAAGGCAACTCGGTACATCCACGTGGAAATCTTGGAATTTCCTTTAAAAGAATCATAGCTTCTCCACAACTGCAAAACAATTTCCTGGAAAAGATCCTCTTCATCCTCCAAAGAATTGGTATAAAGCCGCGAAACCTTGATAATCAGACCCTGATTATCCTTGATAAGCTGCGCAAATTCTTTTTCCTTTGAAGCCAATGCAGATGTAATAAATGGTGGTACGAAGATAAAAAATTAATCTAACAATATGATGATGTAATAATCTAACAATTTAGCAATTTGGGAACACCGTAATATAACAGCGCAATAATGTTGTCATATAACAATTTAATGATACAGCAGTGTGATAGGATAAGATTCGGTTCACAACATTATTAAATGGAGTCGTCCTTTGTTATGCCCTTACATTATTGTATTGTTACATTAAATCGTATCTTTGCAGCCACGAGAAAATCGGCCTGTTGATTCTTATTTCGGTAAGGGTAGGAAAGTCCGGACACCGTAGAGCAGCAAAGCGGATAACATCCGTCACCCGTGAGGGTAGGACCAGTGCAACAGAAAGAATGTACAGTTCGGCTGTAGTGAAACCAGGTAAACTCTTTGTGGTGCAATGATAAGTATATCGGTTCTTTTCAGTAATGAAGATAGGGGCGGCTCGCTCTGAAAGCCGAGGGGTAATCAGCTCAAGTGGTGCAGCAATGTACCACGCAGATAAATAACAGGCATCCCGTTCTTGCAACGGGATACAAAATCCGGCTTATAGATTTTCTCGTGGTTTTCTTTGAAAGTTTTTAATTAAATAAAAATGCGGAGCTTCGGCTCCGCATTTTTTTATTAAGACATTTTAGAAAACTAATTATTAATTTCGTAATAATTTGAAAAACAATAAAGCTCTATTCTTTTTCCAGGATTTTTTTTGATTCCTCCAGGCTTTGTTTTTCTTCGTCCGAAAGTTCAGGGTATTTCAGGTTCATCTTTTCCAGAGCATCAATAATGATCTGGATCGCGGCGATCCTTGCAAACCATTTATTGTCTGCAGGGAGCACATACCAAGGCGCATCATCTTTGGCGGTTTCGTTGATGGCGGTTTCGTAGCATTCCATGTATTTATCGAAAAGGGCCCGTTCCGGAAGATCGGCAGAAGAGAACTTCCAGTTTTTATCAGGCTCATTGATCCGGTCCAGAAGCCTTTTTTTCTGTTCGTCTTTGGAGACGTGAAGGAATATTTTAACGATGGTTGTTCCGTTCTGTGCCAGGTGCTTTTCAAAATTCCTGATGCTTTCATACCGGTTTTCCCAGAATGGGTTATCAAAGTCTTCCACGGACTTCCAGGTTTTCTCGCTTAAATTATATTCGGGATGCACTTTGCAGACCAGCACGCTTTCATAATGCGAACGGTTGAAAATCCCGATCATTCCTTTTTGGGGAAGGGCCAGATAGTGTCTCCATAAAAAGTCATGCGCGTATTCTCTTGAGCTAGGCGTCTTGAAGCTCGTCACGTTGCAGCCCTGAGGATTCACCCCACCGAAAACGTGTTCGATCATGCTGTCTTTTCCCGCGGCATCCATTGCCTGCAACACTACAAGAAGCGACTGGCTTCCGTCCGAATAGAGCCGTTCCTGAAGTTCACGCAGCTTTTCTTTTTCCTTGATCAGTATTTGTCCGCCTTCTTCTTTGGTCAGTTTCCCTTTGTATGCCGTTACTGCTTTTTTAATCGAAAATTTCCCTTTGATTATAAAGTCATCTGAAAAGTTGGTGTCCATATTTTTATTAAAGATTAAAATTAGTGTGAAATTGAAGCCGTTCATCTGCTTTAAGAGTGAGGCTGGATGCTGGAAGTTTTTTGACTGACGTATGGCTGATAGCTCTAAATATTAAATGACTTTGTTAAAGTGAACTATTTTATCAAAACTTGTTACAATCGTTAACGAGCTTCTTAATCAGCATCCATCCTCCGGCATCCGGCTTCAATCCTTCTATAAATATACTAAAAAAACCGCCTCTTTTGGAGACGGTTTCTTTATCTGTAGTAGAAATGTATTATTTCGCAGCAGTTTTAGCAGCCTTTTTAGCCGCTTTAGCAGCCGCCTTTGCTTCAGCTTTATCAGCTTTTTCTTTAGCTTTAAGCTCTTCAGGAGTCAATGGTTTCGGTTCAGGAGCATTCGGGTCTACGTTTCCTTTGATGTAGATTACGCTTCTGCTGTTCACAGGGTCATTGGAGAATACTTCGATCATCTTGTTGAAACCACCGTTGATTGCTGTATTGTATCCTACCTTAATTTTAGCGGATTTCCCCGGCATGATCGGATCCTGGCTGAATTCAGGTGTCGTACATCCGCAAGATGCTTTTACATTTGAAAGGATAAGCGGCTTATCACCGGTATTGGTTACGGTGAAAAATCGGATACCGTCTGAGCTAGGCTTTACAGTCCCGTAGTCGAAGGTAGTTTTGTCAAACGTAATCGTTTGTGCAGATGCAAGAGCGAATGTTCCGAATAATGCAATTCCTGCGATTAATTTTTTCATATTTTTAAATGTTAAATATGTTGTTAGATAAATTTCGGGAACAAAGTTAAAAATTATTTTAATTCATACTTAAAATTTTTTTTCTTTAGACTATTTTTGCAAATTGTAAAGTAAAGAAACAGAATTTATGCAGATTTCAGAAAAGTACAATCCACAGGAAACAGAACAAAAGTGGTACAATTACTGGTTGGAAAACAAATACTTCCATTCAGAGCCGAATGATAAGCCGCCGTACACTGTTGTAATTCCTCCGCCTAACGTAACGGGGATTTTGCACATGGGGCATATGCTTAACAATACCATTCAGGATGTTCTGGTCCGTCGTGCGAGAATGCAGGGCTTCAATGCCTGCTGGGTGCCGGGAACAGATCACGCTTCCATTGCTACGGAAGCGAAAGTAGTTGCCAAACTGAAATCGGAAGGGGTCAGCAAGTCTGATATCACCCGCGAAGAATTCCTGAAGCATGCCTGGAACTGGACCGATAAATACGGAGGAACCATCCTGGAGCAGCTTAAAAAGCTGGGCTGTTCCTGCGATTGGGACAGAACCCGTTTTACCATGGAGCCGAAGCTTTCCCAGCAGGTAATCAAATCTTTTGTTGATCTTTATAACAAAGGACTGATCTACCGTGGGTACCGGATGGTAAACTGGGATCCGGAAGCCAAAACCAATATTTCCGATGAAGAGGTAATCTTCAAAGAACAGAACGGAAAACTATATTTCCTTAAATACGCCGTTGAAGGTTCGGAAGAATTCCTTTCGGTAGCCACTACCCGTCCTGAAACTATTTTCGGGGATACGGCCATCTGCATCAACCCGAATGACGAGAGATACGCTCATCTGAAAGGGAAAAAAGTAATCGTACCGATCGTAAACAGGGTAATTCCGGTGATTGAAGACGACTATGTGGACATCGAATTCGGAACGGGAGCACTTAAAATTACACCGGCGCACGATGTAAACGATTACGAAATCGGGAAGAAGCATAACCTGCCGATGATCGATTCCCTGGATGACGACGGAAACCTGAATGACCACGGGCTGCATTATGCCGGAAAAAACAGGTTCGACGTAAGAAAACAGATTGCAAAAGAACTGGAAGAAAATGGCCTTCTGCTGAAAGCGGAAGATTATGTAAATAAAGTAGGTACCTCGGAAAGGACAGGTGCGGTGATCGAACCTAAAGTTTCGGTTCAGTGGTTCCTGAAAATGTCTGAGATCGCAAAACCCGCTCTGGATGTGGTGATGGATGATGAAGTGAAATTCTATCCTGAGAAGTTTAAGAATACCTATAAATACTGGATGGAAAACATCCGCGACTGGAATATTTCCCGACAGCTTTGGTGGGGACAGCAGATCCCTGCCTACTATTACGGAGAAGGGGAAAACGATTTTGTCGTAGCTGAGACCATTGAAGAAGCACTGGAACTGGCTAAACAGAAAACCAATAATGATCAGCTGACTAGTGTAGACCTGAAACAGGATGAAGACGCCCTGGATACCTGGTTCTCTTCATGGCTGTGGCCAATGTCGGTTTTCGACGGATTGCTTGATCCTGAAAATAAGGACATTAACTATTATTACCCGACGTCTGATCTGGTAACCGGTCCGGATATTATTTTCTTCTGGGTAGCCCGGATGATCATGGCCGGCCTGGAATACCGGAAAGAAGTTCCGTTCAAAAATGTTTATTTCACAGGAATCGTAAGGGATAAGCAAAGAAGAAAGATGTCAAAATCTTTAGGAAATTCTCCTGATCCGCTGGAACTGATGGATAAATATGGAGCCGATGGCGTTCGTGTGGGGATCTTATTAAGCTCTGCAGCAGGAAACGACCTTCTTTTTGATGAAGAACTGATGCTGCAGGGAAGGAATTTCATGACGAAAATCTGGAATGCTTTCCGTCTCATCAACATGTGGAACCATGAAGACAAACCGGCAAACGATACGGAAAAACAGACCATTGAGTGGTTTGAAAACAAATTGGTTAAAACAATTGCTGAGATTGATGATCAGTTTGAGAAATTTAGAATTTCCGATGCGTTGCACCTAATCTACAAATTAATTTGGGATGATTTCTGCGGCTGGTACCTGGAAGCCATCAAGCCGAACTACGGCGAAGGGATTTCCAAAGAAGTGTATCAGAAAACAATAGCACTTTTCGAAGAATTGATGAAGCTGCTTCATCCGTTTATGCCTTTCCTGACAGAAGAGCTTTGGCAGACGATTTCTGAAAGAAATATCGAGGAGGCTCTGATGATTGCCCAGCAGAAAAAAGCTAGCGCATTTGATGAGACCATCATTAGAAACTTTGAAACGGCATCGGAATTGATTTCTGGGGTAAGAAACTACCGACAGACCAAAGGGATTTCCCCAAGAGAAACGGCTGAAATTTACACCAATGCCACGGAATTTGCCAATGAAGCTGTTATCCGAAAGCTGGGCAACGTTTCAGAAATCCATTTCGGAATAAAGACCGATAAGCCAAGCTTCACCTTCCTGGTAGGATCCACGGAAATTTCAATTCCGCTAAGTGAAAACCTGGACCTGGAAGAAGAAAAGAAAAAGACCGAAGAAGAAGTGAAATATCTGAAAGGCTTCCTGATTTCCGTAGACAAAAAGCTGTCCAACGAAAAGTTTGTGGCGAATGCCAAGCCGGAAATCGTAGAGGTAGAGCGTAAAAAGCAGAAAGATGCAATGGATAAAATTGCAATCCTGGAAGAAAAGCTGAAAAGCTTATAATTTAAAAATAATAAAACAAATCGATGGAAGACAATAGAGGCATTGTTACATTGGATAGTGAGACTGTAGCGTCCCATCCTGGAAGCGTACGGATTATGCCTTTCGTGTTGATGAGGCACATGCACAAATCCGTTTTGCTGCTGATCCCTCTATTGGCTTCATTGGCTTTTGCTTTTCAGGTTTCCCTGCTGTGGGGCGGATTGTTTTCTGTGGTTTTCTTTGTGGTAAATTATTTTTACTGGAGAAGAAAAAGAGAGCATTTTGCCTATGGAGATTCCAATGGCGGGATTGTGGTTTCGGAAAACCCCAAACTTATTGCTGTTGCTACCGATCTTTCCAAGGGAATTACCGGAAAGTATCCGGTGGTAAAAATATTACCTTATAAAGGAAAAGGTAAGCTGAATGACAGGATCGGAACAGTAGCCCTTTACGAGGGAAGTTCAGTCTGTACCCCTCACTGGAAAGATTTTTTTCCGGTTCCGGTAGAATACGTAAACAGCAACCAAACCGAATTAAACGCTGTCTTGCGTTCCTATTCCGAAGAAAGCTGGGAATTATTGGAAAACAGAATTAAACAGATCGGGCAGCCCTACAAAGAGGGCCTCTTTAAAATTGCTTCGGAAAACAGCAGCTGGTAACCATCGGTTCGGCTGAAAATGATCCGTTACTTTTATCCGTATGGCATCGCTTCAGGTGATGCAGATTAATTAAAATTAAATGACACATATAGAAAACATAAAAAAACTATTTTCCAAAAACTTCGTAGAAAGCCCTTTGCTGGAAAGCTTCGAAGTCGGGAAAATTTATCTGCCCAGCGGAAAGCTTGTTGCCTGTGATCCTGTAATCACCAGCGATATGAATCCGTTTACCACAAAATTTCCGAAAGGAGATTTTTCTGTTTTACTGCATAAGGAGCGGGAAAGCAATTGTGTGGCCTACGCCGAAATCATTTTCAGCAGTGCGGAAGTGGAAGACTGGAAACTGGCCGTAACCGAAGGGCAGCATGTAAAAGACCTGACGGAAGGGGAAGTATTTGGCTATCCCGTGGAAAGCGGGATGGGATGCTTCATGGATGCCGATACCCAGAACGCCCTGAATGATCTTGAGCAGCGGCTATACCAGAGTAAAGGCGTAGACTTTATGGGAATCTATGAAGAATTTTTTCACGAATATTTCTTTGATGAGAATGGGGCCATTGATCAGTTTGCTTTTTTAAAACCGTCAGAAAAACATCCTGGAACCATTTTTGCCTTTGAAACCGGATATGGTGAAGGTTTTTATGCAAGCTATATTGCCTATGATAAAAACGGCGCACCGGTAAAAATTGTTACTGAATTTATCGAAATTAGTTAATTAACGTTAATTGTTTTTGGAACATCATAGCGAGACGATAAATTTGTGCGAATTACCACATAATAAAAAGCGAATATAAACACAATGAATTTTTCCTCAGACCAGCCGAAAATCATCGTTGTAGGAAGCTCTTCGATAGACCTTGTCTTAGAAACAGAAAGAGTTCCCTGTCAGAACGAGACCGTTATTGCCTATAATTCCGAAAGCTATTTTGGAGGAAAAGGTTCGAACCAGGCCGTTGGTGCTGCCAGGCTGGGAGCCAGCGTCTACTTTGTGGGCTGTGTTGGGATGGATCCTCTTGGCCAGCAGATCATGAGAAACATGGTAAATGAAGGCGTCAACGTGGGCTTTGTTTTCGAAACCGATCAGGAAGCGACAGGAACGGCTTATGTAACAACCTCGGAAGGAAGTTCTGCAATCGTTGTGGTTCCTGCTGCTAACAATTATTTGAGCATTGAGCATATAGAAGCGGCCGACAAATATTTTCATACGGCCGATCTTATCCTTCTGCAATTGGAGGTTTCGCTGAAAGTAGTTGAATACACAGTACGGAAAGCCAAAAAGTACCGCAAAAAAGTAGGCCTGTATGCTTCTCCTGCCCAGCCGCTCAGCAATGAAATCCTTGATCATTTAGATTTCATTATTGTAAAAAGCAGCGAACTGCACATTGTTTTCGGGGAAGAACAACGGGAAGAAATCCTTAAAAAATATTTCAATAAAGTTTTCGTAAGAGATGACATCAATTCCACCGTTTATTTCGACGGTACGGAAATGAAATACTGCAGGAATGATAAAGATAAAACCGTCTATAAAATGGGGATGGGAGATGCATTTACGGCAGGATTTGCAGTGGCATTATGCCATCAAAACCCAATCGAGGATTGTGTGAAATTCGGAAATGAAGTTTCCGCCAGGGTTTCCGGTAAAAAAGGTTCCCAAACCGGACTTCCGAGGGTTTCAGATTTTCTTTAAAGTATTTGCTGCATATCGAAAAACAGGATAAAGCCTAAATATAAAATGTAAAATTTCCACTTTTATAGTGGATTTTTTCTTTTACTTATGGAAGAGTTAAAACTTATCACAGCAGACCAATTTTCAATTACGGCTCATCTTTTCCTGCCTGAAAAAAGCAACGGCAGGCTGCTGCTCATCAATTCGGCTACAGGCGTGAAACAGCAGCTTTATTTTTCGTTTGCCAGCTATTTTTCAGAAAAAGGATTTGCTGTGATTACCTATGATTACCGCGGGATCGGTCTTTCCAAGCCTGCCCGTATGAAAGGTTTTAAAGCTTCGATGAGGATCTGGGGATCGGTGGATTATAAAACCCTTACGGATTATATCAGAATCCATTTTGATGACTATAAAAAATATGTTCTGGGCCACTCCGTAGGCGCTTTGATCCTTGGGATGAACGAGGATTCCCGTATATTCGACGAATTGGTCTTTGTCGGGACACAGAATGCCTTTATCGGAAACCTGAAATTCAGGACCAAAATAGAAGCCCTTCTGGGATTCGGTATTGTTCAGCCTGTAACAACCGGACTGCTGGGTTATTTTCCTGCGCAGTGGTTCGGACTCGGAGAAAGTCTCCCGAAAAATTGCGCATCTGACTGGAGAACCTTAATTTTAAACAGGAAATCAACCAACCGGTTGCTGGAAAAAACGGGCGACTCTTCCAAAGATCTCCAACAGCGTGTATTGGTGATCCGGGCAGAAGATGATGCTTGGCTTACGGAAAAAGGAGTGAAAAACCTGCTGAAAGACACCTATCCGAACCTTAAACCTAATTACAGATTGGTTAAAGCTTCAGAATCTGAACAGGGAGAAATAGGGCACGTCAATTTTTTCAGGAGCTACAATAAAAATCTTTGGGACATTATTTTAAAAGAATTGATAAGACATGAATAAACTGATTGAAAAAACAGTAGAATTTGTAAAAGAAAAACTGGAAGGTGCCGAAGCGGGACACGACTGGTTTCATATCGAAAGGGTATGGAAGCTGTCTAAAAAAATTGCCGGGACGGAACACTGTAATGAGGAAGTGGTGGAACTGGCAGCCCTGCTGCATGATATTGCCGATCCGAAGTTCCATAACGGGGATGAAACCATTGCACTTAAAGTATCAAGGGACTTTCTCGAAAGTCAGCAGGCTCCGGAAGAGATCATTGATAAGGTTTTGTTTATTATTAAAAATATTTCCTTTAAAAACAGGGGCGATGTTCCGCAGGATCTTCCGGTTGAGCTCAAAATCGTACAGGATGCCGACAGGATCGATGCCATCGGGGCAATCGGAGTGGCCAGAACATTCAATTTCGGGGGCTTCAAAAACAACCTGATGTATCATCCCGATATCGAGCCTAAGCTGAATATGTCCAAAGAAGAATACAAGAAATCGAACGGGACAACCATCAATCATTTCTATGAAAAATTGCTCCTGCTGAAAGATCTGATGAATACGGAAAAAGGGAAGGAAATCGCAGGGGAAAGGCACGATTTTATGCTGAAATTCCTGGATCAGTTCTACAAAGAATGGAATGTTGATGAGCATTCCCGATAAACCCTTTTAAATAAGTATCTTTGCAGTATGGTATTTATGGTCTTGCTTATTTTCTGGGCATTGTTTTTTTCTCTTATTCTTTTCAAAGTAAAGAAGGGGAGAGGCGCGGAATGGGCTAAGATTTTCAGGATTCTTACACTGGTTTTTTCCATTTCTTTTTTTACCTATTGGTTTATCAAAAAGAGTTCGGTAGGCATCGTGCAGGATTCGGTAGCTCTGCAGGTCATCAACAAGCTTCCGCAGCCGATCGATTTTTATGTGATCAACCTCAACGACCCGGAAGCCGGGAAGGCCATTGAAACCAAGCACATCGGCAACATCCGGTCCGAGTACTACAGAATCGAATATCTGAGAATGGATAAATCCGACGAATATTGGATTGTAGGCTATCTCGGGAAAAAAAATCTGGTGTATTTCTCCCAGCATTCCGTTCCGAATAAGAATATCGATCAGATTATTGAAGTCAACAACTACATCAACCAGAGTGTAAAACTTTCAGAAATTGCTAAAAAACAGGTTGAAGTTTATAACTATGAAAATACAAAGCTCGGCATCTGGGTAACCCTGGATTTCCTGCTGCTATTTCTCAACCTCGTCCTGCTGACAAGAAAGCGTAAATAATAAATTCCGGCCTGTTCTATGCTTGCCGGAATTATATTTTTATCATATTCGATTTATTTTCAGCATTTAAAGAATTCCGGCCTTTGGTTTCCCTCTTCCAGTCTTTAACTTTAAAGCCATCTGCTGTTTAAGGATAATCAAGAATCAGCATAATAGTCTCCTTGAATTCTTCAGGACAGTTTTTTACCAGTTTATCCTTATTCTGCTTGCTGATCTGTTTCGGTTCCAGCCACTCCGTTTTGTCGGAACTCAGGCTGTTGTTGTCGTATGTTCTTTTTATTTTATGGTCTTCATAAAAAGTATAGGCATCGCCCAGCCAGTTATTGGCGATGCTTACGGTGCAGATTTCGTTTTCCATTGCTTTGTAATAAATAGTTGAACATTCCCTATGTCGGGATATATTTTTCTAATGTACTAATTATAAAAACACAAATACAGGATTGCATAGAATTTTTTTTACGGCTGAAAAAGTGAATTATTTTCGTTAAAATTACACTTTTAATATAATTTATTTCACTAATTGGCGAATAATATTTAAAATCGTAATTTTTTAAAAAAGGGTTCCGGTACTTTCGGCCGCCATTTTAGGGATGTGGAGGTCTGTTTTCCATGTTTCGTTCATTTTTCTGATGAGATATGCTGAAAGAAGAGGCTCATTGTTTTCGAAGCCCTGGTGTACAAAAAAATACATATTTTGTAAGCCTTCTTTCTTCCACTTTGTAAGACGTTTTACCCATTCATCCAGGCGCGTGTAATCTATTTCTGTACCTGCTGCTACATACCGGATGAAGGTATTGGGCGCTGTAAGCCGCATATGGAGCATATCTCTTCTGCCGGGAGTATCCACAATAATATTGGTGATACGGTACTTTTCAAAAAGTTCACAGGTCGTATTAAAAATCTCTTCATCTGCAAACCACTCGGCATTTCTCAGCTCAATGGCCAGCGGCACTTCTTCAGGCCAATCCTTTACAAATTTTTCAAGCCTGCTGTAGTCTTTCGGCTGGTAATTATCGTGAAGCTGGAGAAAAACCATTCCGAGCTTTTCCTCAAAATTAAGGACCGCAGAAGCAAACTGGGTCACATGGTCGGTAATATCGATCAATCGCCGGTAATGGGAAATCGTACTGGTTATTTTCGGGAAAAACTTAAAATTCGCGGGGGTTTTATTTTTCCAGGTAAGAATCTGGTCAGGAGCCGGCATTCCGTAAAAGGTGCCGTTAAGTTCAATGGAATTAAATTGGGTGGAGTAGTAGGTCAGTTCATCCTTTGTGCCTCTCGGATAGAATCCTTTTAAATCGGTTTTATTCCATTTGGCTGCCCCGACGGAAATATTTTCAAGTCCTCCCCGGTTATGGCTCAATACCTCTTTTGTCCGCGGATGATCTTTAGGCAATGTAAAATCTACTTTCGAAGGATCCTCCACTTTTCCGAATTTCATAACTGAATGTTTTTTTATTAAGTCTTTTAACAAATATAAAACAAACCCATAGAAGTTATTCCATGAGACTGAATATACTGATTCTGGATCTGGTCACAAAAAAGCACGCTAAAAAGCGTGCCGAAGTGAATATGTATTGTTTATTATTTGGGAGTCTTATGCTTCACAAGCCGTACAGGTAACAAAATTTACCATCATTTCTTTAGAAACAGAAGAACTTCTTTGATAATAAAGGGTTTTTACACCTTTCTTCCATGCTTCGATATAAAGGTAGTTTACATCTTTCACAGGCATTGTTGAAGGGATCTGCAGGTTCAGCGACTGCGCCTGGTCGATATACTGCTGTCTTTGGGCAGCCTGGGAAATGATCTCCATCGGAGAGATTTCCTTGAAGGTTTTAAATACCGCTTTCTCTTCGTCGGTTAGTTCCTTCAAATGTTGTACCGAACCGTGATTCAACATGATCGTTCTCCATGTTTCCTCATTATCCAGCCCTTTTTCTTCCAGCAATTTCGCCAGATATTTATTTTTACGCATGAAGTTTCCTTTTGCCAGTCCGGCTTTGTAATAGTTGGACGCAAACGGTTCGATTCCCGGAGACGTCTGTCCTAAAATGGCAGAACTTGAAGTGGTAGGAGCAATGGCCATGGTGGTGGTATTTCGCAATCCGTATCCTTTCAGTATTTCCGGTTCCCCGTAGATATTAGCCAGTTCTCTTGAAGCCAGCTCAGACTGTTCTTTGATACGTCTGAAAGCTCTTGCGTTGAACTGCGTTGCTTCGAAACTTTCAAACGGGATCATATTTTTCTGAAGGTAAGAATGGTATCCTAAAACCCCCAACCCTAAAGCTCTGTGACGCATTGCGAAGTTTCTTGCACCCTGAAGGTAATAATTGCCTTCCGTTTTATCGATAAATTCGGATAATACAGCATCCAGGAAATAAACGGCCAGTTTTACGGCGTCGGTATCTTTCCATTCGTCGTACAGTTCCAGGTTCATGGAAGACAGGCAGCAGATAAAAGACTCTTCTCTTGTAGAAGGGAGCATGATTTCGGAGCAAAGGTTACTTGCGTTTACCGTCAGTCCGAGATCTTTATACACCTGAGGCTTGTTGCGGTTCACGTTATCCGTAAAGAAGATATAAGGAAGCCCCTTTTGCTGGCGGCTTTCCAATACCCTTGCCCAGATTTTACGCTTGTCCATATCACCGTCGATCATGTCCTGCATCCAGTAATCCGGCACACAAATCCCGGTAAACAGGTTCTGGATCGGGCTTCCAATGTCTTTGATCGATAAAAATTCTTCAATGTCCCCATGGTCGATATCCAGATAAGCGGCAAAAGCCCCTCTTCTTACACCGCCCTGGGAAACAACATCCATGGCTGTATCAAACAGTTTCATGAAAGAAACCGCTCCTGAGGATTTTCCGTTGTCCGTTACCGCTGTTCCTCGGTTACGGAGCTCTCCGAAATAGCCTGAAGTTCCGCCTCCGATTTTTGTCTGCATGATCACCTCACCCATTTTGTGGGTAATGCCTTCGATGCTGTCCGGAATGTGGACGTTGAAACATGAAATAGGAAGCCCTCTCTGGGTTCCCATGTTGGCCCAGACCGGCGACGAGAAACTGATCCATCCTTTGGTGATCATTTCCTTGAAAGCAGGCTGAAGCTCCGGCTTGTATAATCTCTTTGCCGCAGCAGTGGTAATCCGGTCGATGGCGCCGTCTACCGTTTCCCCTTTCAGCAAATAGCCTCTGTTCAGCATTTGCTCAGACTCTTCATTGAGCCACCATATGTTGTTGTTCTGTTCGTCCATAGTTGTTATATTTTCGAATTCCCGAACGGTTTTAAGGTTCAGGAATTTTGTTTTTTGTTAATTAAAATCCAAAAGGATATTTAGGTGCTTCGACAGGCCAGCATAATCTCGCTAATACGATCTGCTTTGATGTTTGCTCCGCGGTTATTATTTAATTTTAAATTAAAAAAGGTCGTTCGCCGTGATACTCTTATCGTGTTTTGTATAATCCACCGGTCTTTTCGCGAAGAAATCGTCCATGGAGTTGGCGAAAACCTCTTCCTCAAACCAAACCATTGGTCTGTACTGCTCAGCGGTGATGTTGTATCTCGGCTGCATGTCGATCTTCTTTAAGCTGTCATCCACACGGTATTTCATGAAATTTAAAAGGTCTTCTTTAGAAACATGGTCGATTTCACCCAATTCGAAGATCCAGCTCAGGATGTCGCCCTCTCTTTCAATCGATTCATCTACCAAAGTATAGATGTCTTCAAGGTCGCTGTCGGTTAAAAGATCCGGCTGCTCCTCTCTGATTTTGTTGATGAGGAAGATTCCGGCATTGGCGTGGATCTGCTCATCAATGGAAGTCCAGGCGATAATGTTGGAAACATTCTTCATGAAGCCTTTGAATCTCGTGAAAGAAAGGATAATGGCAAACTGAGAGAAAAGAGATACATTCTCCACCAGGATGCTGAACAGCAGTAAAGCCGAAACATATTCTTTAGGTGTTGCGGAGTTGGCATGTCTCAGGGCATTTCCCAGAAATTCGATTCTGCTTTTTACAGCAGGAATCTCAACCACGCTAAGGAACTCATCATTATATCCCAAAACTTCCAGAAGACGGGAATAGGCTTCCGAATGACGGAACTCGCATTCCGCGAAAGTAGAGCCCAACCCATTGAATTCAGGCTTTGGAAGATGCGTATATAAGTTTCCCCAGAAGGTCTTTACAGATACCTCAATCTGTGCGATTGCCAAAAGCGCATTTTTAACGGCGTGCTTTTCATGCGGCTCCAGCTGCGAATGAAAATCCTGAACATCTGCAGTAAAATCCACTTCGGAGTGTACCCAGAACGATTTATTGATCGCCTCTACGAACTGAAGAACCTCAGGGTATTCAAATGGCTTGTAACTTACTCTCTTATCAAAAACTCCCATGTTAAAATGTCTTTAAATTTAATTAATCGGATCAGTGTGGAAAAGTCCTTTGAAACAAACAAGAAGCTGATTGATAATGACTTATTGTATAAAGTTATTCACAACATGAATGTTTGCGTATCCGGGACCGTCTAGGTACAAAGTTAGAAAACAAGAACTGTAATTGAAAGGGCAAAACACTAATTCGTTGAGTTTTAACAGTAAAAGTTTTCCACATTTGCACGGAAAGCCTTTAAATATTGACTTACAAACCTTTATCGGGGATAAATAGGCTATATTGAGCGATTTGTATTAAACGAAAAAATACAAAGCCTTATCAATAAAGGATTAACCGGTTAAACATGAATTTATGCAAAGAAATTTCCATTCGCCGTAACAAATTAAAAAATGTACCTACTTATTGGATATAAAACATAACATCACTTCATGTTACTAATTCAGGATTTACATAAATCGTACGATACGGGAAAAAGCAAACTGCACGTACTCAAGGGAATCAATCTCAGCATTTCCGAAGGCGAGTTTGTTTCGATCATGGGAAGTTCCGGTTCCGGGAAATCCACGCTTTTGAACATCATCGGTATTCTTGATGAAAAAGATGCCGGCATCTACGAACTGGATAATGTGCCGATCGAACATTTATCTGAAGTAAAGGCTGCAGAGTACAGAAGCCGGTTTCTGGGATTTATTTTCCAGTCCTTCAACCTGATCGGATATAAAACCGCTCTGGATAATGTGGCGCTTCCGCTGTATTACCAGAATGTCCCGAGAAAAGAGCGTAACCAGAAAGCGATGGAATACCTGGAGAAAGTAGGGCTGGCGCAGTGGGCAAACCATTTGCCGAATGAGCTTTCAGGAGGGCAGAAACAGAGGGTAGCCATCGCCAGGGCTCTGATCACCGATCCGAAAGTGGTCCTGGCGGATGAACCGACCGGAGCCCTGGATTCCAAAACCACCCACGACATCATGAAGCTTCTTCAGGACATCAACAATGAAGGGAAAACCATCATCGTCGTAACCCACGAACCCGACGTCGCCGCACAGACCAAAAGAAACGTCGTGCTCCGCGACGGCATCATCGAAAGCGATGAGTTTATCAAGCAGCATGTGCTGTGAGGGTGAATGGTGAATGGTGAATTTTGCTTTGCAAGTCAATTTGCTGCGCAAGTGAAATTTAGAGTCATAAAAAATTGACCATTGACTCGAAGAAATTAACTATTGACATAAAATAACCCACCTTTTACAAAGTAAAAAAAACAAAAATATGTTTGATCTAGATCGTTGGCAGGAAATATTCAGTTCGATCCGCAGCAATGTACTGCGGACGGTACTTTCCGGTTTTACCGTAGCACTGGGACTGTTTATTTTCATTGTTCTTTTCGGAATAGGTTCGGGATTACAGAATGCTTTTACCCAAGGCTTTGCGCGGGATGCCCAGAACCTGATCTCGATTGTAACGGGAAAAACAACCCTCGCTTACAACGGGCTGCAGTCTGACCGGCAGGTGACGATGAACAATGACGATTACGATTTCCTCGTCAATATCGATAAAGAAAAAGTGGGAAGCTCCACGCCGAGATATACCTCAAATCTATTGGTAAAATACGGGAAAGAAAGTGGGAATTACCAGATCAACGGAGCCAAGCCTGAAGAACAGGTGATTGAAAACCGGAAAATGCTTGAAGGCCGCTACCTGACCCCGACGGATCTTGAACGGAAACAAAATGTTGCGGTAATCGGACGGATGGTGCAGCGGGACCTCATCAAAAACGGAAGTCCGGTAGGAAAGGAACTGAATATCAACGGAACCATGTTCAAAGTAGTCGGTGTGTTTTCGGATGACGGCGGCGACTGGGACGAAAGGCACATTACCGTTCCGATTACCACGCTGCAGCAGATGAAAAAAGGCTCCGACACAGTGAGCATCAATTATATTGCCTACAACGAAAAACTGACGCCGGAACAGGCCATCAAATATGGTGACGAGCTGAAAGAACGACTGAAAGCCCGGAAAAATGTAGCGCCGGATGATGAAAACGGAGTCCGGATCTGGAACAATGCCCAGAATATGAACGATACGTTTGCCTTCATGGCCGTTCTTACCGGAATCGTGGGATTTATCGGAATGGGAACTTTGCTGGCGGGAATTATCGGGATCAGCAACATCATGGTCTATATCGTAAAAGAAAGAACGAAAGAAATAGGGGTGCGGAAAGCCATCGGCGCGAAACCCCGCAGCATTGTAGCTTTAATCGTTCAGGAAAGTGTAGTGATTACGGTAGTTTCAGGATTGGTCGGTGTAGGACTTGGGGTGCTGGCTTTGTATTTAATCGGCAATAACCTGGAAGAATATTTTATTAAAGATCCGAGCGTAGGATGGGGGCATATGGTTGCGGCATTTATCGCACTTGTCTTTTCCGGGCTGATTGCAGGATTTGTCCCGGCATACCGGGCATCGAAAATCAAACCGATCGAAGCTTTGAGAACGGAATGATAAATGGTGAATGGTGAATTTCGCTCCGCGAGTGAATTCATGATGAATAAGTTATAATTTTCATCAGAAGCAGAATCGGGAAAAACCTTAATCTCAATTCCCCTCTTCCGGAGGGGTAGTGAAAATTTCTGAAAGAATTTTTGACGGGGTGGTTTTTTCACGATGGAAGAGTAAAGAGTTAATTGAAGCTGAGCTTAGATTGAATATTGACAATATAAAAAAACTGACAGTTTAAAATGAACATAATATTTAAAAAAGATACCTGGCAGGAAATTTATTATTCGTTGCGGAATAATAAGCTCCGGACATTCCTGACGATGATCGGGGTAGGCTGGGGTATGTTTTTGTATGTAAGTTTGCTGGGCGCAGCCAAAGGGATGGAAAACGGTTTCGACAAATTGTTTTCCGGTTTTGCCACCAACTCCATTTTTCTTTGGGCGCAGAACACTTCCATTCCGTACGAAGGCTTTCCCAAGGGAAGGCAGGTGCACCTCCACCTTCCCGACATCGAAATGCTGAAAAGGAAAATCCCAGACATCGATTATATTTCGCCTCAGAACTCACGTGGGAGCTTTACCGGAACACCCGGGGAAGCCATGTCCAGAAACGGGAAAACCGGGACCTATTCCTTAACCGGGGATTACCCGGTGGGAAATAAGATTTCCGAGAAAAAGCTGATTTTCGGAAGATACATCAATGATGCCGATGTTTCCGGAAATAAAAACGTAGCCGTCATCGGGGAAGAAATTTATAAAAACTTTTTTGATGCCAAAAAGAACGAAAATCCATTGGGTAAATCCATCAACATCAAAGGGATTTTTTTCAATGTCATCGGGGTTTTCAGAGTGAAGAAAGGCGGCGGTTTCGAAAATGACCAGACGGTTTTCATCCCGCTTTCCACCTATACGAAAATGTACAACGCGGCAGACCAGATCGATATGTTTGCCATTGTGAGCAAGCCGAACGTGGATGTGAATTCCGTGGAGGAAAAGGTAAAGCTCGAACTGAAGTCCAAAAATAAAGTTTCCCCGGAAGACACCAATGCCTTCGGCAGCTTCAACTTGGGGAAAGAATTTAAAAAACTCACCGGCTTTTTAACGGGAATGCAGCTTTTAACCATTATTGTAGGAACCTTAACCATCCTTGCCGGGGTGATTGCGATTTCCAATATCCTTTTGATTACCGTAAAGGAAAGAACCAAGGAAATCGGGATCCGGAGAGCCTTGGGCGCCAAACCTTCCGAGGTACGGAACCAGATCCTGCTGGAAAGTGTGGTCATTACCCTTTCATCGGGGTTGCTCGGTTTCATTTTCGGGATTTTCGTGCTGATGATTCTGGATATAGCGACCAAAGGCCAGGACTCGTTTCCGTTCTACAACCCGACCGTAAACTACGGAAACGTTTTTGCGGCCATGTCGGTTATGGTGATCCTGGGACTCATCATCGGCCTTATCCCGGCGCAGCGGGCTGTGAAAATCAGGCCGATTGAAGCATTAAGAACAGAATAATTTGAAACATCTAATAATACTTAAAAAATAAACGATACATATGAAAAAGAAATTCACCTGGAAAAAAGCGGTTTACATCTTCCTGGGGCTTTTATTTGCCGTGGCACTCTTCGCAGGAATCGGATACCTGGTAAAATCCAATTCCAAAGAAAGCGAGGCATTCCTTACCCGGAAACCTACCGTTCAGAATATGGACGATAAAGTAATGGCCACGGGAAAAATCGTTCCGAAAGAAGAAATCGAGATCAAACCGAATATTGCAGGGATTATCGATAAAATCCTGGTGGATGAAGGCGACCGGGTAGAAGTGGGCCAGCTGATTGCCACGGTACGGATTGTTCCCAATCTTTCCGAAGTGAACAGTGCCCAGCAGAATGTAACCAACCAGCAGCTTCAGATCACCAACGCCAGGCTGAATGTCGATAATATGCGTAAACAGTTTGACATGCAGGAAAGGCTTTATAAGCAGGGCGTAGCTTCCAAACAGGAATACTTAAATGCCCAGCAGCAGCTGTATTCTATGCAGCAATCCCTCAGAAATGCCCAGCAGCAACTGGTAACGGCCCAGAAGGCCTTACAGATCGCAAGAACAGGCTCTACTCCGGAACTTCAGGGACTGGCTACGACGCAGATCCGCTCCAAAGCATCAGGCACCGTTCTTGATGTGCCGGTAAAAATGGGAAGCCAGGTGATCGAGGCGAACTCGTTCAATGCCGGAACCACCATCTGTTCAATTGCCGACCTGAACTCACTGATCTTCCAGGGGGAGATCGATGAAGCCCAGGCAGGAAAGCTGAAGCAGGGGATGAATATGAACATCGTCATCGGTGCCCTTCAGAACAAAACGTTTCCGGGAAGGCTGACGATGATTGCCCCGAAAGGAAAAGACAACAACGGAACCATCAAATTCCCTGTGGAAGGTGATGTTTTCAATCCAAACAACGAATACATCAGAGCCGGTTTTTCGGCCAACGGCGAGATTGTCCTTAACTCCCAGAAAAATGCTTTGCTGCTGGATGAATCTTTGATCCAGTATGAAAAGAAAAACGGAAAAGATGTTCCTTTTGTTGAGGTAAAACAGAAAGACGGCAAGTTCAAAAAAGCGTACGTAAAATTAGGTGCAAGCGACGGTATCAATGTTCAGATCCTTCAGGGACTTGATAAAAATGCCGAAGTAAAAGTCTGGAACCCTTCCGATAAAGACAAAGAAGAACTAAAAGACAAAGCGAAAAAATAGTAAACCATCACTATACATTTCTTTAAACTATATCCCGGGGTTTTTCCCGGGATTTTTCATTTCATGCGGTTGTCTTCCGCCCGGATATTTTCAGGAGCTGTTTCCTGCTTTCCACTGTATCTTTTTCGTTACGGCCTCCGCGCTGTTCCGGCCGCAACAAAAAAGGATGCCGTTCCAATCAGGGCTAGGGCGGAAACCGTTCCTTATACCTGACGGGATAAATTTCTGTCATCCGGCGGCCTTTTGATCAGATTTCCACTCCGAGCTTCCGTTAAAAGTAATAAAAACGCCGGCAGAAATGTCTTACTTTTAGATTCATTAGAAAACCTTACTCCATGAAAAAAAATGATCTGATCCTTTGTGTATTTATCCTTGCCAAATTCATTCTGCAGTATACTCTGATCAGCCCTCAATATGAGCTTCACCGTGACGAATACCTTCATCTGGATCAGGCGAATCATCTGGCTTGGGGATACCTGTCGGTTCCGCCTGTAACCTCGTGGCTGGCTTTTATAATTAAGTTTTTAGGGAATTCCGTATTTTGGGTTAAATTTTTCCCGGCACTATTCGGAGCTTTGACCATGGTGGCGGTCTGGAAAATCGTTGAGGAACTGAAAGGAAATATATACGCTCAGATTCTGGCTTCGACCGGAATTTTATTCTCCGTGCTGCTTCGCCTGAACATGCTTTTTCAACCTACATCTCTTGAAGTTTTGCTCTGGACCATGCTGTATTATGCCTTAATTAAGTATTTTAATGACGAACATGTAAAATGGCTTTACATTGCAGCCGTCATTTTCGGGATAGGATTCCTGAATAAGTACAATATTGCATTTTCAGTCATGGGATTAATTCCTGCAGTGCTGGTAACAAAGCAAAGAAAGGTTTTTCTCCAAAAGCATTTGTACTTTTCAGCATTATTGGCGCTGCTGATAATGTTACCCAATATTTTATGGCAGTATCAAAATAATTTTCCGGTTGTCCTTCATATGAAACAGCTTTCCGAAAGGCAGCTGGTGCATGTCAATCGCTTTGATTTTATAAAATCCCAGCTCCTGTTTTTTACCGGAGTCTTTTTTGTGATGATGGCAGGATTTTATGCTTTGGTGTTCTATAAACCTTTTGAAAAGATCAGGTTTTTATTTTGGGCATATATTTTTACCATGGCATTGTTTTTATTTTTCAGGGCCAAAAGCTATTACGCGATCGGATTGTACCCTGTTTATATTGGCGTCGGTGCGGTTTTCCTTGACCGTCTTTTTGAAAAAGGCTGGAAGAAAAAGATATTGAAACCGGTGAGTATCCTGATTCCTGTTCTGCTGTTTTTACCTTTATATTCTATAGCTTTCCCGAATAAAAGCCCGCAATATATTACAGATCATCCCGAAAATTATAAGAAATTTGGGTTACTTCGGTGGGAAGACGGGAAAGATCATTCACTGCCACAGGATTTTGCCGATATGCAGGGTTGGAAAGAACTCGCTGAAAAAGTTGATCAGGAATATCTAAAACTTTCAAAATCCGGAAAAACCCTGGTTGTTTGTGATAATTACGGACAGGCCGGAGCGATTAATTATTATTCAAAACAAAAAATAAAAGCTGTTGCCTTTAATGCAGATTACCTTAATTGGTTTGATCTAAGCGAAAAATATTCAAATGTGATCCGGATTAAAGATCCTGGAAACGGAAATAATGAACTGAAGGAGGCAAGTCCGTTTTTTGTAAAATCTCAAATTGCAGATTCGGTGACCCATCCGTTTGCAAGAGAAAAGGGAGCCACTGTTTTCAATTTTGAAGGGGCAAAAACGGATATCAGAAAAAGACTGCAGGATGAAATTAATGAAAAGAAAA
>JAKOOG010000117.1 GCA_022701545.1 Weeksellaceae bacterium
TATCACAATACTGCGATACTCCTGTTGGTAGCGGGAACCGGACTCGAACCGATGACCTTCGGGTTATGAGCCCGACGAGCTACCTACTGCTCCATCCCGCGGTATATTTTTAAAACGTTACCGACAACGTTTGCTTAGTAGCGGGAACCGGACTCGAACCGATGACCTTCGGGTTATGAGCCCGACGAGCTACCTACTGCTCCATCCCGCGATATTGGACTGCAAATATACGACTATTTTTGTAAACTCCTAATTTTTCCTGTAAATAAAGCCTATTCATGAAAATTATTTTAATATTCGTATCTTTGAAGTATGGCAAAAATATTAAAAATTTATCCGAACAATCCTCAGGAAAACCTTATCAATGAAGTTATTAAAACCTTAAATAACGGCGGGCTGATCATTTATCCGTCGGATACCGTTTATGCGCTGGGCTGCAATATTTTTGACATTAAAGCAATGGAAAAGCTCGCCCAGATCAAAAAAATAAAACTGGAAAAGGCGCAGTTCTCGATTATCTGTAATGATCTGAGCCATCTTTCGGATTTTACGAGACCGATCGATACTTCAACATTCAGATTTCTGAAAAGCCATCTTCCTGGTCCGTTCACTTTTATTCTGGAGGCCAACAAAAGCCTGCCGCTTGCTTACAAAAACCACAAAACGATCGGTATCCGCGTTCCGGACCATCCGATTCCGCAGCTGATCGTTGAAAAGCTGGGCCATCCAATCGCTTCCACTTCCATTAAGGATGATGATGAGATTATTGAATATTCTACCGATCCGGAACTGATTGCAGAAAAATACGACCATCTGGTGGATCTTGTAATCGATTCAGGATACGGAGACAATATTGCTTCCACCATTGTAGACCTTACTTCCGGTGAGCCTGAAATTATCCGTCAGGGAAAAGGGGAAATTTAAATATCATTTAGTTTTCTGATGAGTATAAACGGGAAATATGCGTTGGGAATCATTTTGACTTTCGTTTTGCTGGGTGTTGTGATGCTGTATGTTTTTCCGCTGACCCATCTTATTCCAGGAAGCATAAGCAATGCAGCAGCAACGTTTACCTATTCGAGGGCAGCGTTATGGATGGTTCTGCTGACTGTTTTCCTGTACAGCCTTTTTATTGAGAAACAGCCATTCCTGCTCTGGAAAGATAAAGCCTACTCTTTTGGCTTCTACCTTAAAAAAGTTATCACCCTGTACCTGATCTGTGCTGTCGGAGGTGCTTTTTTAAATTTTTTGATTAAACTGTCAACGCAGGAAGGCACGAGCGGGAAACTTGTGCAGCTTTCCCATATTTTCAGAAACAATTATGAACTGATCATTTTTACCTGCCTTACCGCAGGCGTAGTGGAAGAGTTTCTGATGCGCGGCTATATACAGCCCAGAATTGAAAAGATATACACTAACCGGTATGCCGGCATTATTGTTTCCGCCGGACTTTTCGGAATTCTCCACAGTACGTACGGAACTGTCGGCCAGGTTGCAGTGCCCTGTTTTATCGGGATTGTTTTTGCCGTATTTTATAAAACTTATTCCAACATTAAAATCCTGATCATCTGCCATTTTATGTACGATTTCGTATCGCTGATGATCATAAATTCTATTGATATCAAACATTTATCTGTATTTTAACCTTATGAAAATAGTAACTTCTCCTGCCAAGCTCATGAACGTGGAAAATTCAACCGACCTGTTGAAAGCCACGACACCCAAATTTATTGATCAGGCAGAATTTATCCATTCCTTTTTGAAAACAAAATCTCCGAAATACCTTTCCGAGCTGATGGAGATCTCAACCAAGCTCGCGGATGAAAACTGGGAAAGGAATCAGAAGTGGAAAGCAAAACCTACCGCAAAAGAATCTGCTCCGGCATTATTTGCCTTTACAGGCGAAGTATACCGCGGACTTGATGCAAAGACTCTGGATAAAGACGCGGTGGATTATCTGCAGAAAAACCAGAGGATTCTCTCGGGATTGTACGGGCTTTTGAAGCCTTCGGATAAAGTAATGCTGTACCGTCTGGAAATGGGAAGGCCTTTCGGGTTTGACGACTATAAAAATCTTTATGAATTCTGGAAAGACCGGATTACAGACCAGCTGAATTCAGAAATGAAAAAGAACGAAATCCTGCTGAATCTTGCCAGCAATGAATATTTTAAAGCGGTCGACCGTAAAAAGCTGAATCATCCGGTGATTGATTTTGATTTTTATGAATTAAAGGACGGCAAGCTGAAAACCATAGTCGTTTATACCAAACATGCGAGAGGCATGGTGGCGAGGTTCTGTGCACAGACCAATGCCCAGACGCTGGATGATGTGAAGGCTTTCAATGCTGAAGGCTATTTAATAGATGAAGAACAATCAACGGATACAAAACTGGTTTTCACAAGATAAAATGACCATATCAGAATTTAAAAATCATTTCAGGCAAGAGCTTTCCCCATTATATACCGATTCGGAAAACCGTTTTCTCAGCAGTATTTTCGTGCAAAAGATCGTGGGACTTAATCCTTTCTATCAACGGAGATTTTCCGGACAGGAACTGCTGATCGATGATGAAGAGAAACTTTTACAGGCTGTTTCATCTTTAAAAACCGGCCGGCCTTACCAACACGTTCTCGGCGAAACTGAATTTTACGGAATGACATTTTTTGTTAATGAGCACGTCCTGATTCCGCGTCCGGAAACGGAAGAACTGCTGGAGTTTGCTATTAAAAAGATCCGGCACTATGAACTGACCGGCATTGAAGATTTAAAGATCCTCGACATCGGAACCGGAAGCGGGATTATCCCGTTGGTGCTGAAAAAACATTTT
>JAKOOG010000119.1 GCA_022701545.1 Weeksellaceae bacterium
ACAAACGAATATTTCAGCATTTGATGTAGACTTGGATGTTTCAAAACCTCTTTTAGGTCTTCTGTCATTTCTGTAGGAGGCTGGAGTGGTTTTGAATTTCCGGTCAGGATACCAAAAAACATTCTAATCAATGATGTAAACGAACGTTCCGCTTCTTCATCCGTATCAGCAACGATGATGTTGACGCCGGCAATTGTGTAGGGTTTGGCTAAAACTTCCGATGGTTGGAATTCTTCACGATAAATTTCCAAAGCCGGGTGAAGATGGGTGGATGCAAAATGACTGGCAAAAGCGTAAGGCAGGCCTTTCGCTGCAGACAAATGGGCGCTGTCTGTGCTGGAACCTAAAATGTAGATGGGAACTTCAACGCCTTCCGCTATGGGAACTCTTACTTTAGAAGTTTTATTTTCTGCTGAAAAGTATTCCTCGATTTTTTCCACTTCAGCCGGAAACGAGTGCGCTGCCTTCATAAAATCTGAACGGATCGCCTGCGCAGTAGGCATATCGGTTCCCGGAGCTCTTCCCAACCCCAAATCAATTCTGTTGGGATAGAGTTGTGCTAAAGTTCCAAACTGTTCCGCAATCACCAGCGGAGAGTGGTTGGGAAGCATAATTCCGCCAGAGCCGACTCTTATCTTTTCCGTGTTTTCGGCTACATAACCAATAAGAATCGATGTAGCACTACTTCCCACTGATTCCGAATTGTGATGTTCTGCAAACCAGTATCTGGAATAATTATTTTCTTCTGCAACCTTCGCAAGTGATAACGAATTGTTTAAAGTTTCTTTAAAACTGCTCCCTTCTGAAACAATGGCCAGTTCTAAAATTGAATATGATGTTTTTTTACTCATTATACTTCTTTGTAATATTTGAATCGTCATTAAAAACTAACAGCACAAAGTTATAAAATACTTTATAAAAGAAAGTGATTATAAATTAGATAGCTAATATTGATAAGTCCTATCATTAAAAATACACTTTCCTAAAGGAAAGTACTATCAAAATGAAAGTAAATTTAACCTAACTTTATCCCATCGAAAACAGATGAAATTATACAAATTTAAAATCAAAAGATAATGAATAAAAAAAACCGTGTTACGGAAATTTTAGGAATCAAATATCCAATTATTCAAGGGGCAATGTCGTGGGTAACCAATGCTGAATTTGTAGCGGCAGTGAGCAATGCCGGAGGTCTGGGAATGTTGGGTCCTCACGCAGGTCAGAAAACAAATCCTAAATCTTTGGAAGAAATTACTGATCGGTTGAGAAGTGAAATTCGTAAGGTAAAGCAGTTGACCGATAAGCCTTTTGCGGTGCCGGTTATGCTGTCTAATGACCTGACTACCGTTGATGTAATTGCTGATTTGCTCATTGAAGAAGGTGTTGAAGTCGTCCTCATCAACGGGATTGAAGATTATGAATTTGAACCTTTGGCGAAAAAACTTAAATCAAATAACATTAAAATAATCTATCGTGCATTGAATCCAAGTGTAGAGAATGCAAAATATGCAGAAAAGATTGGAGCAGATATTCTTGTCGCCACCGGCTTTGATGAAGGTGGCACGGTACCTGATAAAATCATTGGTACGTTTTCCATCATACCGATGATATCAGATGCCGTGAATATTCCGGTGATGGCTGCCGGAGGAATTGCTGACCTCCGTGCTGTTCGTGCGTCATTTGCGTTAGGTGCTGAAGGCGTTTTTGCAGGAACAGTTTTTATTGCTACAGAGGAAAATCCTGCCGCCGAAAATGTGAAACAACTCATTGTGGACCATACAGCCAGCGACTTATTGATTTTCAGAACCAATCCTGCGTACTACCGCTCCATTCCAACACCTTACAGCCAGGAACTTCTGGAAATGGACGAAAGAGGTCATTCTCGGGATGAAATTGCCAATAAAATGTATGGCGAGCAGGGCTTAAAAGTTGGAATGCTGGATGGAGATATTCATAAAGGGTATATCACTGTGGGCAATGGAATTTCTTACATAAAGAATATTCGTCCCGTAAAAGAAGTTGTCGAAGAGTTGATGTATGATTTTAATTAATACAATTCCCATCCATAATGTTAAGTAGAATTTAAAGTCATCAATGCTAAGTACGAAATGAATAAGACCGCAAAAAAGTTGAAGTTAGGAGCTGTTCTTGACGGTTTAGGCTGGAATCATATGGCGTGGCAACATCCCGCGATGCCTTCTGATGCCAGCGAAAATCTTGATTTTTACATCAAACAGGCTCAGTTGGCGGAGTCTGCCAAGTTCGATACTTTGTTTTTGGTGGATGTCAGCCACGTCGGTCCCGGAAATATTCCGCATTATCTGAGTATGTTCGAAGGCATCAGTATAATGTCCGCGCTCACTATGGTGACCAAAAATATTGGGCTTTCTGCTACTATCGCATCTTCTTACGGTGACCCTTACAGTGCTGCAAGGCAGATACTGTCGCTGGATAAAATTAGCAAAGGACGTGCTTCACTCAACGCCATTACTTCCAATCCCGGTGGAATGGTGAATTTCAGCCGCGGACATTTATCGAAGAGGGACCAATACCCGATGAATAAGGAATTTATTGAAATTGTCCTTGGACTATGGGATACTTATGAGGACGATGCCTTTATCCGTGACA
>JAKOOG010000357.1 GCA_022701545.1 Weeksellaceae bacterium
TTAGGAATACTTGTCAACTCCTTCAAAACCTCCTGTGTGCGGTTTGATTTCGTTAATAAAATTCCGATAAAAGCCGTGAAATGGTAGTCCAGCTTCCCGTAATCGATGTTAAGAGATGATCCCAAAATAATACCTGCATCCTCCATCTTTTTCACTCTTACGTGAATTGTACCTGCAGAGACATCCATCTGCTTTGCAATTTCTGTAAAAGGCATTCTTGTGTTTTCTACTAAGAAATCAAGAATTTTCTTGTCTATTTCGTCCAGTTGATAGTTCATATTAGTTAAATTACAATTTTCTTAAAAAAACAATGTATTTTTTGCAAATTTATAAAAAATAATTTAAGTAAAAAAATTATCTTAAACATTAACAATAATTAACACAGATGATAAAAATCATTAAAAAATTAGAATTATTTAGCGTCTGATTTTATAGAATCTGTTTTTATTTCTTTTTGAGAATCCTGGACTTTTTTATCTTTTTTCTTCTTTTTGAAGAAAGAATTGAAGCTCTTGGTCCACACAATACCTCCGCCATATGCCTGATTGGCCGTACCGTTCGATCCTGCGCCGTTTACCAGCCCGATATTGGATGGTTTGGAGTATCCGCGCAGCATCAGGGTTCCGTCATTTTTCTTGGAGATATCATACTCGATGGTTCCTTCCCCGGATAAATAATTCGTCTCCGTATTTTCAGTTTTTGTTAAAGGAATTCCCAGTCCTGTTTTTACTTTGATTCTTGGAGAAAGGGCAAAACTTACCCCGGCATTGGCCCGGTCTCCGACATTGGAATACTGGTCTCCTTTTACATAGTTCAGGTCGATCTGAAATTCGTTGCTCATGGCGTTAAGCACTGATCCCAGCTGTTTCAGAAGGATGTTGTATCCCTGGTTCTGTGCCACATCACCTACATTAACGTCTACCCCGCCCGTATTGGAAACATTGAAACTGTTCAGCAGCAGTACCGAACCGAACTGAAGGACTTTTTCCCCTTCCTGGCTCATTTTGGCTGCCAAGGTCTCCTTCACCTGGCTGGAAACATCCAGTGCCGTTACATTCAGGTCGATTTTCGGATCCGTCAGAGACTGGGTGATGTTGGCCTGAAGCAAGATACTGATCGGCTGCAGGCTGCCCATGTTCAGATATTCTCCTGCATTGGAAACCATCCTTACATAATTGGCCGTAATGTCCAGCGCCGGTTTCATGGCATCGCCATCCCAGCGGATGCTGCTTCCTTTTTCGATCTGGAAGGTCTTGTTCAGGATCGCTTTGGAAACAAAAGTCCCGTTGTCTACCCTGTATGCTCCGTTCATCGCGATATTTCCCTGACGGCTCATCTGGAAATGAAGTTTTTCAGCCGCTCCTTTCACCGTAATGTTTCCGACATCATCTCCGATCAGCACGTTTACGGTAGTTCCTTTATCTACATCCAGTGCAAAATCGATATTCATATTGGCACCGGTCTTCTTTTTATCATCCAGGGTTACCAGCCCGTTTTTCCCTTCTTTCAGGAACCGCAGCATTTTAAACTCTTCGACATTGGAGGTTGATCCGGAATTGAAGGTAAAAGTACTTCCGTTCAGCGCTTTCATATTCGGAGTAGTGATGCTTAAGCCTGAAACCGGTCCGTCTACATAGAGATCTCCCTGTCCGTACACCCTTCCCCAGAACAGGTCATAATCTTTTTGGGCCGTGTTCAGTACCAATAAATTATCAGCCCGCATCACGAGGTTAACCCCCATTGAAGAAAGGGTCTCAAACTGGACCGCTCCAGAAATATTTCCTTTGGAATTCGTTCTTCCGTCATGAACTTCAATATTGTTGAGGATCGCCAGACCTTTCGTCAACGGGATCACGGTATCATCAAAAGAGTAATCCACTCCCGTGAACAGCAGCTTCAGTCCGAAGCCTTTCAGGCCTATATCGCCGCTGTAATCCAGATTGCTGAATTTACCGGCAATTTTCAGATCTCCGGTCGCTTTTCCTCTTAAATTCCCGAACACCGTCGTTACAAACTGCTGGGCAAAAGCGACGTCGAAATCCCTCATTTCTGCGGTCAGATCAATCGTCGGTGACTCTGTATTGTTATTAACGGTTCCGGTTACGTGAAGGCTGTTGTTTCCGATAATCCCTGCGGAATTTACTTTGATGTCGACATCATATACATTTAAGGAATAGCTGTTGGTTGCGGAAATCGTAATGTCGCCCATATCGTTTCCGTTCATCATGATGTCATCGACCGTCATATCCACCAATGGCTGAAGGGTATTTTTATCCATCCGTATTTTAACGCTTCCGTTGGCCAGCCCTTTGATGTTCATGGTATTTCCTCCGGCCTGCATGTCCAGCAGTTTTTCGATGGCAAAATTATCAACCTCAGCATCTACATAAAAGTCTTTGGCCGACTTGAACTGAGCATCTTTTATAAATAAAGCACTGTTCTCCGAAAAAACCCTCAGGTTCTGAATATCAAAATCCCCTTCTTTTTTACGGTAGGTTATGGAGTGATTCAATTCCGGACTGGTATCAATAGCCCAGGTCACATTGTTGAATTTTACCTCCGTCGGTTCAAACCTGAAAACAAAATCCCCGCCTGCATTGGTCGATTGGTTGACATTGATGGCATAATCTTTCAGGTTATCGTCCATTTCATCTTCCGGACTTCCGTGCCTGAATTTTGCTGCCAGATGAAGAACGGTATTGTTTTCATTCCTGCCGCTTAAGGTAATATCTTTAAGCACATTTTTGTTGTACAAAACGCGGCTTATTTTTGCGTAAATCTGTTCGTTGAGGTTTGCGGTATTGATCCGTACCATCACACTGTCCACCATTGCGCTGTCGCGGGTAAGGTTTTTCCTGTCGTTGATCTGATAATCAGGATTTGCAGCTGCCAGTGCTTTGTCAGCTTCAGTGATGTCCTGCGTTTTGGTCATGATGTATTTCAGAGAAGCGGCATCAAGATTTAAAATCAGGTTGTTTGAATTTCCGTCATACTGCCCTTCTACTTTTGCTCCCTGGGGAATTCTGAGGTCCGGTAAAAAATAGCTTACCAGTCCCTGCTGCACATCGAAGTTCATGGTGAAATTCTGTCCTCTGTACATTCTTCTCGGCGCAGGTCCGACCAGAATTTTGTTCAATCCGTTTTCTACCATACCTGCCAGGTCGCCCAGGTTATATCTTCCGGAAATCTTTCCGTTTACGGCTCCCGGAGCATCTACATCGATGACACGACCGCCGTTTTCTATAAACGTCTTTACTTTTGCATTGGGAATCGAATATTTCTGGGTTGCGGTAGCGAAATTAATGCTGTTGGCTTCCACATCCAGGGTAAGGTCGTTTAGGGAAGACATGGCCATTTTACCGTTTACCTTTCCGCTTACAATCTGCTTTCCGGGTTTGTTGGTGAAATAATTCATGTTTAAATAACCGACATCCGCATTTACATTCATGGCAACCCGCGACGTGCTGAAGTCAATAAGGCCTTTGATGGTAGCCTTCGCCTGCTCATCATTGACTGTAATAAGCCCGTTGTATTTTTTATGATCCAATAACCCGTCCAGATAAAGATTATTGATTTCCTTGTTCATGATTTCAATGCTGGAGATCCGGGATTTTGTCGTCAGCCGCATGGTATTAACGTCAAAGCTTTGCCCGTTGATATTGAAATTTCCTGAAATCAGCCCAACGGTTTTATTTTTGGTGATAACCGATGTATTCAAATCTTTTACTTCTGCGATTCCCGCATAGTTGGGCATGGAGGAACTGTAGTCCGTCAAGGAAAAATTCGTGATTCTGGCCTGCCCGATTCCGGTCATCAGGTTCCCGTTTGAAACGTAGACCCGGTTTGGGTTGACACTGGCAGTCCCGTTGTACTTCAGCTTTCCGAAATCATCTGCGAAATTCTTCATTTTTTTTGAAATAAATGAAGGCATCATTGCTTTGAGGTCTTTATAGGTAAAATCGGCGGACAGGTCGTTGGTTTCGATTAAAAAATCACCTTTCAGCAGCCTGCTGACCTTCATGGTTTTCGTGGCGATATTCACGTCGGGGTTCCGGATCAGGAAATTGTCCAGCTTAAAACCGTTCAGCGGACCGGACATCTTTCCGGAAATATTAAACGGCTTAAAGTTATCCCAGTTCGTAACAAAATAGCTGATGTCGTATCCGCTCAGCTGGCTTCCTAAAGTAAGATTCATGTCCCATTTTACTTTGTCGGCAAAATCGGACCATGAGCCGTCATTATGAAGATTGAATTTAATATCGCCCTGTAAAAGCGAATGATCCGTATTCAGGGTAAGGTCTTTAAGCAATAAGTGATCCGGCGTCATTGAGAGCTCGGTGGAAAAAGTATCTACAAAATGAGATTTCCCCCACCGGGTCGTAGTAAACGTCATATTATTGATGATCCCTGAAATGTTCCTTCCGTTGACCTTTACATTCGGAGCTATCAGATTGAAATGGGTAGCCGTCAGCCACTTGCCTTTTTCTCCCGGAGAATTCAGGTTGACAATAGACACTTTGGAATCCAGGATCTGCAGCCTGGAATCCAGCTGAAAAGGCGGCTTGTTCGGATCCTTTTTCTTCCCGCTGTCGAACAGCTGGGTGAAACGGATGAAATTGGAGATGCTGTCGCCTTTATAGGTTATGACTTTTATATCAGCGTTTTTTAAAGTAAGGGAATTGAAAATTAAGGAATTGTTTTTGGTAATATTTGAAGCCAGGGAAAACCAGTTGGAATTAGCCGTAAATTCTTTCGACTGAATAAAATCGAATCCTTTATAATCCTTGATCTTCAGACCTTTGATCTTAACGTTTCCGAAAAAATTCACCTCAACACTTTCCGTCGACATCTGAGCTTTGAAGTCCCGGTTTACCACCTGCAGGGCCTGATCTGCTGCCCACTGTTTGGTTGCCGGAAGATTGATCGCGATAAAAATTGCTGCCACAAGGCCGAGACCCAGCCAGAAGAGAATCAGAAGAAGCCTGGCCCACCATGAGTAGCTGGTAACATCCTTCACGGCCTGCTTTCCGAATTCTTCGGCGGTCTGCACAGGATGGTTAATGGCATCCGAAGCCAGTTCAGATGCTTCCTTCACCGTTTCTTTTACGGCGCCTCCTGCATTTTCAACGGCTTTCTGTACCTGATTCCCTAAGTTTCCAGCTACCGATTTTTTATTCTCATTCTCGTTATTATTCTCTAACTTTGCCATTATTATGAGCGACTCTATAATTTTAGGTATTGAATCGTCCTGTGACGACACCTCAGCAGCTATCATCAAGGGAAATTCTATTCTTTCGAATATTGCAGCCAACCAGGCGATCCATAAGGAATACGGTGGTGTTGTCCCCGAACTCGCCTCACGTGCACATCAGCAAAATATCATTCCCGTTGTTGAAAAATCTTTATCTAAAGCAAATATACAACAAAATGCCATTTCTGCGATAGGATTTACGCGCGGACCGGGACTTTTAGGATCTCTTCTCGTGGGAACTTCTTTTGCTAAGTCTTTGGCAATGAGTCTGGACGTTCCGCTTATTGAAGTCAACCATCTCCAGGCGCATATTTTAGCGCATTTCATCGAGGATGCAAATCCTATGCCGCCAAAATTCCCCTTTCTGTGTCTTACGGTGAGCGGCGGACATACGATGATTGTGCTGGTAAAAGATTATTTCGATATGGAAATCATCGGGAAAACCATCGACGATGCTGCAGGTGAAGCTTTTGATAAAATCGGAAAAATTTTCGGCCTGGATTACCCTGCCGGCCCGATTATCGACCGGCTTGCCAAAGAAGGAAATCCTGACGCTTTCCAATTCAACAAGCCGAGAATGGAACAGTATGATTATTCGTTCAGCGGCATCAAAACCTCGGTGCTGTATTTTATCCAGAAAGAAGTACGGAAAGATCCTGATTTTGTGAAGAACAACATCGATGACCTGTGTGCTTCTGTTCAGAAAACCATTATTGAAATCCTGATGAACAAGCTGGAAAAAGCAGCAAAAGATTTACAGGTATCCGAAGTGGCCATTGCCGGTGGGGTTTCTGCCAATTCCGCATTGAGAAAAGCCATGCAGGACAATCATGAAAAACTGGGCTGGAATATTTACATTCCGAAATTTGAATATACCACCGACAATGCGGCGATGATCGCCATGGTCGCCCAGCTGAAATTCGAAAGAGGCGAGTTTACCGATTTACGCACAACGGCAACAGCAAAATACGATTTATGAAAATATTATTAGAAGAAAAAGTTCTGGGAACCCATTCTAAGAAAAACTCAAAATACTATTGGGTATTGGAAACAGTGACCGGAAAAAATGAAGTAACAGGAACATCTGAAGAGGAAGACTATTTAATGATCAGTTCAGAGACCGGATATGTTCAGAATATAAAGGAAGAGATCGTAGAAAAAATCAATTCGGAAAACGTGTTTAGCTTTGCCTACGAACCGAAGGAAGGAGATTATTTATCCATCAAAAACAATTTAAGGAAAAACGAATACTTAAATTTAATCTTTATGAACCATAAGTGGATTGAAGAAATTTACGCCTGTTCATACAGAGACTGTGAAGGTGACGTTTACACTACCATAAAAACCGGCGTTGCATTTCTGAGCGAGAATGAGATTATCTTTTAAAACTAATAAATTTTTCTATGAAACTTTTTTACGGCGAAATCGAGGGAGACCGGGTACTGATCAACGATGAAGAACAGCAACACATCGTAAAGGTTCTCCGGATGAAAGACGGTGAGGAAATTCATGTGACCGACGGAAAAGGAAACCTGGCTTCCGGAACCCTGATGATCGAAGGGAAAAAAGCCTATATGGCAGTCACTGATATTAAAAATAATCTTCCCGGCTTCAGCCCCAAACTCCATATTGCCATTGCCCCCACCAAGAACATCGACCGGATTGAGTTTTTTATTGAAAAAGCGGTTGAAATGGGCATTTCTGAAATCACCCTGTTGCAGACCGAAAAAACCGAACGTAAAAATATAAATATTGACAAGCTGAAAAAACAGGCGGTTTCCGCTTCCAAGCAGAGCCTCCGGTTTCATTTCCCGGTGATCAATGACCTGGTGAAAATTCAGGATTTTCTTAAAAACACGGATCCCGGAACTGCTTTCGTCGCCCATTGCCACGAAAACCTGGAAAGGATGGATCTTAAAGCAATTCCAAAATCCGAAAACATTACTTTCCTTATCGGGCCGGAAGGTGACTTTTCCGAAAAAGAGATT
>JAKOOG010000364.1 GCA_022701545.1 Weeksellaceae bacterium
AAAAGGTCGATCCTTTTCGTTAACCCGTTTAAAACAATCTTTTTTTCGGTAATCAGGGCAGATACGGAGTAGGATTTTACCGTGAGATAATAATGGATCCAATGCTGCCGAACCCATTCCTCAGGAGTAAGCAAAAGATAGGTTTTACGAATCAGATCATAAATAAAAAACTTATCTTTGTCTTTCTTGAATTTAAAATCAAAAGTTTCCTGAAAGTTCAGTTTTGGAAGTTCCATTTATAAGATGAAAGAATTAGATTTAATCCTCAAAAATATTAAAAATAAAGAAGTTTTACCGATTTATTTTTTCCACGGAGAAGAACCCTACTTTATCGATCTTGCAGTAAAAGCCCTTGAACACGACTTTTTAACGGAGGATGAAAAAGCATTCAACCAGACCGTAGTCTATGGGAAAGACACCTCGTATCACGAAATCCTTTCACTGGCCCGGCAGTTTCCGATGATGGGGGACCGGCAGGTGATCATTATAAAAGAAGCCCAGGACCTGAGAATGGCGGAAAGCGAAAACAATGCTCTGGAGGCCTATGTTCAGAATCCGGTGCCGTCTACCGTACTGGTCTTTGCCCACAAGCACAAGAAACTCGACAGCCGGAAAAAGGTTACCAGGTCTTTGGAAAAAGCCGGTTTATTATTTTTGAGTGAATCCATTAAAGAAGCCCATCTTCCGAAATGGATCGCCGACGAATGCCTCAAATTAAGCATCAGAACAGCTCCGAATATTTCCCACCTGCTGGCGGAATATTTAGGCAACGACCTTTCGAGAATCGGCAACGAACTGAATAAGCTTAAAATCATTCTTAAGCCCGGCGAAATGCTCGACGGCAAAATCGTGGAAGAGCATATCGGGATCAGCAAAGAATATAATGTTTTTGAGCTTCAGAAAGCATTAGGAACAAAAAATTCGGACACGGCCTTTAAAATTGCCCATTTTATGGGCAAGAACCCGAAGAACAATCCTTTCGTCATGATGCTCTCGAGCCTGTATAATTATTTTTCCAATGTCATCATTTACCATACGATGGCCGGGCAGCCTCCACAGGCGATTGCCTCCCAGATGGGAGTAAATCCGTATTTCATCAAAGATTACGCGGAATCGGCAAGGCTGTATCCTTTAAAACATGCCACCCGGGTAATCTCCATCCTCAGGGAATTCGATATGAAAGGAAAGGGCCTGGGAGCAGTCAATATGAGCGAAGCGGAACTGATAAAGGAACTGGTGTATAAAATCATCAACGTTGATAAAATCAAAATGAAAGTGTGAAAAAAAGTGAATAGTGAATGGTCAATCTGCTTTGCTCGTCAATTTTGGAAGTGTATATAAACTCACCATTGACTTTCCATATTGATTGCCTGATCCGCTCGCATCGGCAAACAGCCAAACCTTAACCGAAATTCCCCTCCGAAAGCTGGAGGGATGGCGAAAATTTCAAAGAATTTTTGACGGGGTTGGTTTTTGAAAGTGAAAGCTCAAAGGTCAATTCGCTGAGTTTGTCGATTTTTACGAGCCTGAATTCACTATTCATTTGCGAAGCAAAATTCATCATTCACCTTCATTTCATCCACTTATCCAATTTCATCGACAGTGAACATATCAGATATTGACAAGTATCATTAAAATAACTTTAAATAAATATTAAAAATTACGAACTTAGCGGACGTAAATTTTAAAATCTTTTTGAAAAGCAGATTATGGAGCAAAACATTTTAGATTGTGTGATCGTTGGATCGGGACCTTCCGGCTTTACAGCAGCTATTTATGCGGCAAGAGCAGATTTGAAGCCTGAATTGTATACAGGTTTGGAGCCGGGCGGACAATTAACCACAACGACGGAAGTAGACAACTTCCCCGGATATCCGACGGGAATTACAGGCCCTGAAATGATGATGGATTTGCAAAAACAAGCGGAACGATTCGATACCAAGGTGCATTATGAAATGATCACCAAAGTTGAATTTTCGAGGGAAGTGGGAGGCATCCATAAATTATATGCCGGAAACAAGGAGATTTTCGCCAGAACCGTGATTATTTCTACCGGGGCTACCGCCAAATATTTGGGACTTGAAGACGAAAAAAAATATAATGGAGGAGGTGTTTCCGCCTGTGCAACCTGCGACGGATTTTTCTACAGAGGGAAAGATGTAGTGGTGGTAGGAGCCGGAGATACGGCAGCAGAAGAAGCGACGTATCTTGCCAAGCTGGTGAATAAAGTAACGATGCTGGTAAGAAAAGATGAGTTCCGGGCTTCCAAAGCGATGATCCACCGGGTGAACAATACCCCGAATATCGAAGTGAAGTTCCACCATGAGCTGATCGGGATCGAAGGAGAGAATAATCTGGTAGAAAGGGCAGTGGTCATCAACAACCAGACGCAGCAAACATCAACGATCGATGTGCACGGGATTTTTATCGCCATCGGCCATAAGCCGAACACGGAAATCTTTGTTGGCCAGATCGACCTGGATGAAAACGGATACATCGCTACCGAAAAAGGGACGGCCAAAACCAACCTTCCGGGCGTTTTCGCGGCAGGGGATGTTCAGGATCATATCTACAGACAGGCAATCACCGCCGCAGGAAGCGGCTGTATGGCAGCCATGGATGCAGAAAAATACCTTGCAG
>JAKOOG010000390.1 GCA_022701545.1 Weeksellaceae bacterium
GATTATGTGGCTGAATTCATTGTTAATGCCGGAAATTCTTTCACCATCGTCCCCAATTTTAAGTGGAAACTCATTTACCTGATTCTGAAAGTGCTGCCGGAAAGCTTGGTGGCTAAGCTGCCATAAATTTGATCATGAAAGATAAATTTACACAGATAAAAAATTATATTCATGAGATCGGTGCCTCCAGGAGTTTCGAATATGACTTTTGCCCCTTCCTGCAAAATATTCTGGATACCTTTACAGCAAAGCAGCAGGATGAATTCATAAAAGAAGTATTTAAAAGCGAAGAACCTTATCTTTATTTCATCGCCGGTTTTCTAGATTTTACACATTATAATTTAAAAGGCAAATACGATATTCTTACGTCTTCTGTGAGTGCTTTTCTAAAATTGATACGGTAGATTATTTAGCCTATTTGTACAATAGTCTGGAATTGCACTTAATGCGGAGAAAATTCTTAAAAGATGATTTAATTTTATCTCTTGAAGATATCGTTAATAACCTGTATCTGCTGATCAATCATCTGAAAGATGAAAACAGTATTAATTTTTGCTTGAAAATCATCGAAAATCTCGATCATTAATTCTATTCGATACTTCCAAGCAATTCCAAAGCCTTCATCATATCAATTCCTTTACCCAAAACCGGCTTAAATAAATCCCCTTTTGCCTCAATTCTTTCCAGCGTATTATGAATATTGAAATCGGTAGGTTTTAAGCCCTTTTTCAATTCATTCCACTCCAGAGGCATGGAGACGGAAGCACCTTCCTTCGGACGGATGCTGTAGACGCTTGCTAAAGTCTGTCCGCTTCGGTTCTGTAAATAATCCAAGTAGATCTTTTTATCGTCCCGTTTCTGCAGGCTTCTTTCCAGGGTGGTGATTTCCGGAAGTTTGTCATGCACCTGTTTCATCAGGATGTGGGCAAAATCTTTTACCTGATCAAAGTCGTATTTGCCGCCCATCGGAATATAAATATGGATTCCGGTGCTGCCCGATGTTTTGCAGTAGCCTTCGATCTTAATGGATTTCAGGACTTTATGTACCTGTAAAGCGGTTTCAATGACGTCATCAAACGTGTTTTTCTTGGAAGGGTCGAGATCCAGAACCAGAAAATCGGGATGTTCCAAATCAGGAAGGGCAGCATTCCATGGATTCATATCGATACAGCCTAAATTATTCAGGTAGGCTAGCGTTGCCTTGTCGTTGCAGTAAATATAATCGATATCCTTATCGTTGGATTCGGAATAGACCTGGGTGGTTTTGATCCAGTCCGGGATATTGTCGCCGGCTTCCTTCTGATAGAAATTCTGCTCTTCGATACCATTTGGAAAGCGGTTTAAGGAGAGCGGACGGTTTTTAAGATGGGGCAAAATATAATCGGCCATGGACTGATAATATTCGATCACTTCACCTTTGGTAATGCCGTCTTTTGGAAAATAAATTTTGTCCTGGTTGGTCAGTTTTACTTTATGGCGGTTCAGGGTAATTTCTTTTTCGTTTTCAGAGGGTTTTGTCTTTTTTTGGGCAGTTGTTTTCATAGCAATGATGTTTGAAGTCTCTTTTAATTCATTGGCTGGGCTTTTAATCTCTTCGGGCTCTTTATCTTCACGGATGGCCATGAAAACAGGGTGCCGGAAAATTCCGTCTTTGGTAATTTCGGAATACTTGATTTCGCAGACCAGTTCGGGCTTCGTCCAGGTAACGGGCATGTTGGTTTTCGGGGCTTTGTCGAAAGGTGAGGTTTTGGCCGTGATTTTCTCCAGCCTTCCCAGAATTTCCTGGATCCGCTCACGGTTGAATCCGGTTCCGGTATGCCCGCAGTAGATCAGCTTTTCGCCCACGTATTTCCCTAAAATAAGGGCTCCGAAACCCTCCCGTGTGCCGCGGGGTTCCGTGAATCCGCAGATAATGGCTTCTTCGGTAGTATTAAATTTAATCTTCAGCCAATCCGTGGTGCGGTGGTTTTCTACATAGGGACTGTTTGCCTTTTTGGCAATCATGCCTTCCAGCTTCATTTTCCGCATCTGGCTGAAAAAGTCGATTCCTTTTTCCGGAATATGGTCGCAGTATTTAATCACATCCGTTTCGACTAATGCTTCTTTCAACAACTCTTTCCGCTGAATAAGGGGCAGTTCTTCCGTAGAGTGGCCGTTGAGCCACAGAATATCGAAGACCTGATATGTAAGGGCCAGATCAGGATTATCGCCAATCTGTTGTAATAATTGGAAATTTGGCCGGCCATTTTCATCATAAGCCACAATTTCACCATCCAGGATCATGTGATGGACCTGATTCTCAAAATCACGCGATACTTTTTCGAATTTGGATAAGAAAGAAATCCCGTTCCGGGAGTAGAAGAGGGGCTCATCATGGCTGAGATCGGCCACAGCACGGTAACCGTCCCATTTGATTTCGAAAACCCAATTGGGATCATCAAAAGCTTCATCGGTTAACTTGGCAAGCATCGGCTTAATAAAGTTTTCTACTTTTTTTTCGCCGGCTAAAGAATTGAAATGCTTGAAATCGGGCTTTGTTTCAGGAGCTAGTGTTCTTTTTTGCCGCTTTTTGGGCTTTTTTTTTCCTCTAAAAATTTTGTAACTGCAGAACTTTTTGAGGTATGTTCTTCAGCATCGTATCCGTTCTCTGCATAATCATCTTTATGCTTGATCAGCAGCCAGGAATTTTCTTCGGTATTTTTCATTTTAACCAAAGCAAATTCACCTTTTAGTTTTTTTCCGTGCAGGATAAACTTTAAGGATCCGGCATTGAGCTCTTTTAAAAGTTCTTTTTCATCCGAAAGTTTTGATGGATTGTCTAAAGGTTCGTAAGTTCCGCTGTCCCAAACTTCCACCTGTCCGGCTCCGTAGTTGCCCTCAGGAATATTTCTTTCGAAATCTTTATAATCGTACGGATGGTCTTCCACCATCATGGCCAGCCGTTTGTCTTTAGGATCCAATGACGGACCTTTCGGTACGGCCCAGCTTTTTAAAACACCGTCCATTTCCAGGCGGAAGTCATAATGCAGCCGGGATGCCGCATGCCTCTGGATGACAAAAATAAGCTTGTCTTCGCTTTTTTTCGTTTTGCCTTTCGGTTCACTGGTTTCACCGAACTTTCTTTTCGAGTTGTAATCTTGAAGAGCCATCAGGATGCATTTTTGGATTTGGGATTCTGTAAACTGGCTTTCAACTGAGCCATCAAATCGATCACTTTGCCTTCTTTGGCAGGTTCTGTCTTCCTGGCTTTTACGGTTTTTCCTTTTGCTTTCTGTTTGATGATCTTCATCAGAGATTCGGAATAGGTGTCTTTGTACATTTCAGGATCAAATTCCTGGGAGAGCTGTTCGATCAGGTTGACCGCCATTTTCAGCTCAGCCGGCTTCGGCGGTTTTTTAGCTGGGATTTTCA
>JAKOOG010000139.1 GCA_022701545.1 Weeksellaceae bacterium
AAACCGTGGTTACCGAACAGTATTTACTGAATCTTGAAAGAGAAACGTTTTTACAGCTTTGCGGTGAAAGAAAAACATTGGAAAGAATCCAGTACATGTTACAGAATGGAAAACCGTTGAGAAACTAGAAGCTCCGTAGGAGCGAACTGATAATAGTTATAATCGTTGATTTTAACAAGCCCCGTAGGGGCGACCTGTTATTAATGGCCAATACGTATACTCAGATTTACATTCAGATTGTTTTTACCGTAAGGGGGAGACAGCATTTGATTCTGAAAGAAAATAGGGATGAACTGCACAAATTTATAACAGGCATTGCGAATAAAAGAGGTCAAAAATTATTTGCCGTATTTGCGATGCCCGATCATGTACATATTCTGTTAAGTATAAGCCCGACGGTTTCTATTTCTGATTTGGTAAGAGATATTAAAGCAGGATCTTCCAAATTTATTAATGAAAAAAGATGGACGAACGGAAAGTTCAGCTGGCAGGAAGGATACGGTGCATTTTCATACTCTAAAAGCAGTGTGGATACAGTGGTAAAATATATTTTAAACCAGGAGGAGCATCATAAAAAGAAAACTTTTAAAGAGGAATATTTGGAATTCTTACAGAAATTTGAAATTCAGTATGATCCACAGTATTTGTTCGACTGGATTGATGATTAACAGGTCGCTCCTATGGAGCTCAGCAAAAGATAAATTAAAAAAGCTATTAACAGTTTGTCTCTCTGAGACAAATATTCTCAAAACAATTTTTAATTATACAATTTATGAAAACAGCATATATAGTAAAAGGTTTCAGAACGGCCGTGGGAAAAGCGCCAAAAGGAAGCTTACGATTTACAAGGCCCGATGTGATGGCGGCTACGGTGATTGAAAAATTAATGGCCGCGCTACCGCAGTTGGATAAAAACAGAATTGATGACCTGATTGTCGGAAATGCGATGCCGGAAGCCGAACAGGGACTGAATGTGGCCCGTCTGATTTCCCTGATGGGTCTGAACACTGATAAAGTTCCGGGAGTAACGGTAAACCGCTACTGCGCCTCCGGAAGTGAAGCAATTGCGATTGCTTCTGCAAAAATTCAGGCCGGAATGGCCGACTGCATCATCGCCGGCGGTACGGAATCCATGTCTTATATTCCGATGGGCGGGTACAAGCCGGTTCCGGAGACGGACATCGCCAAAACCAACCCGGATTACTATTGGGGAATGGGTTACACTGCGGAAGAAGTAGCCAAACAATACAACATTACCAGGGAAGAGCAGGATGAATTCGCTTTTGAATCGCACAGAAAAGCTTTAAAAGCAAACCAGGAAGGCCGTTTTGCCAGCCAGATTGTTCCGATTCCGGTTGAATATAATTTTTTGGATGAAAACCAGAAAATACAGACCAAGAAATTTGATTTTGCCGTAGATGAAGGCCCGCGGGCAGACACTTCGCTGGAAGGACTTGCAAAACTGAAGCCTGTTTTTGCGAATGGCGGAAGCGTAACGGCCGGAAATTCATCGCAGATGAGTGACGGAGCCGCATTTGTAATGGTGATGAGCGAAGAAATGGTGAAAGAGTTAGGTCTTGAGCCGGAAGCAAGACTGGTGGCTTATGCAGCAGCAGGATTGGAACCGAGAATTATGGGAATGGGTCCGCTGTACGCCATCCCGAAAGCATTAAAGCAGGCAGGGCTGGAGCTTAAAGACATTGAGCTGATTGAAATGAACGAAGCGTTTGCTTCTCAGTCCGTGGCAATAAAAAAAGAACTGAACCTAAATCCTGATCTATTAAATGTTAACGGAGGAGCTATTGCCCTTGGCCACCCACTGGGATGTACCGGAACCAAACTGACCGTCCAGCTTCTTGATGAGATGAGAAAGCGCGGAAACAAGTATGGTCTGGTGACCATGTGTGTCGGAACAGGACAAGGAGCCGCAAGTATTTTTGAATTGCTGTAATAAAGAATAACAAACAGAATAAAGATCGAGAGAATACATGGCTTTTAGAGTGGATTAAAAGTTTATGTTTCTGTACAGGTGATCTGAAATCTGATAAAAATTAAAATCGTATTAAATGGGAAATATAGTAAAAGGTGGTGAATTCCTGATCAAGGAAATTCCTGCAAAAGAAATCTTCAGTCTTGAAGAACTGAATGAAGAACAGAAAATGCTTCGCGATTCGGCGAAAGAATTTATAGACCGGGAAGTGGTTCCGCAAAAAGAACGCTTTGAAAAAAAGGATTATGCATTCACCGAAGAGATCATGCGTAAGCTTGGGGAAATGGGAATGTTGGGAATTGCAGTACCTGAAGCGTACGGTGGCTTGGAAATGGGATTCGTAACGACCATGCTGGCGTGTGATTATCTTTCGGGAGTTACCGGTTCTCTGGCAACGGCTTACGGCGCGCATACGGGAATCGGAACCCTGCCGATCGTGCTTTACGGAACGGAAGCCCAAAAACAAAAATACCTTCCGGATCTGGCAGCCGGAACTAAATTCGGAGCCTACTGCCTGACGGAGCCGGATGCCGGTTCTGATGCCAACTCAGGGAAAACAAGGGCCAAATTATCTGAAGACGGAAAACACTATATCATCAACGGGCAAAAGATGTGGATTTCCAATGCAGGATTCGCCGATACTTTTACTTTATTCGCTAAAATCGATGACGATAAAAACATCACCGGTTTTGTCATCAACCGTTCCGAACTGGAAAATCCGGAAAGTCTGACATTTGGTGAGGAAGAGCATAAATTAGGGATCCGCGCCTCTTCTACCCGGCAGGTTTTCTTTAATGATATGAAAGTTCCGGTTGAGAATCTTTTGGGAGAAAGAAACAACGGTTTTAAAATCGCCTTGAATGCACTGAATGTTGGCCGTATCAAACTGGCAGCAGCCTGCCTGGATGCACAGAGAAGAATCTTGAACCATTCCATTCAGTATTCAAACGAGAGAAAGCAGTTCGGAGTTTCTATTTCCATCTTCGGAGCAATCAGAAAGAAAATTGCTGAAATGGCGACAGGAGTTTACGTAAGTGAAGCCGGTTCTTACAGAGCAGCGAAAGACATCCAGGATAAAATTGATGAGCTGGTAGCCGGCGGAATGGATCATCAGGCGGCGGAGCTGAAAGGGGTGGAAGAATTCGCAGTTGAATGTTCTATTCTGAAAGTTTTTGTATCTGATCTGGCCCAGCATACTGCTGACGAAGGAATCCAGGTGTATGGCGGAATGGGATTCTCTGAAGATACTCCAATGGAAGCAGCATGGAGAGATTCCAGGATTTCCAGGATTTACGAAGGAACAAACGAAATCAACAGGCTTCTTGCTGTTGGAATGCTGATCAAGAGAGCGATGAAAGGAGAACTGGACCTGTTATCTCCGGCAATGGCTATCGGCAAAGAGCTCATGGGAATTCCTTCCTTTGAAGTTCCGGATTACTCGGCTTTCATGAGTGAGGAAAAAGCCATCATTGCCAACCTTAAAAAAGTATTCCTGATGGTTTCCGGAGCTGCACTTCAGAAATACATGATGGACATTGAAAAGCAACAGCACCTGCTGCTGAATGCTTCTGAGATCCTGAATCAGATCTACATGGCTGAATCTGCTGTCTTAAGAGCAGAAAAACATTCCGCTCCAGAATCTGTAGAAGCTGCAATGGCCCAGCTGAACCTCTACAAAGCTGTTGAGAAAATCATCGTTGCCGCCAAAGAAGGAATTATTTCTTTTGCAGAAGGCGACGAACAGCGAATGATGCTTTCCGGATTGAGAAGGTTTACCAAATATACCAACCATCCGAATGTGGTCGCATTAACGGAAAAGATTGCCGCCCACTATATCAATAAAGGAACTTATTAGTCTTTTATATATAAATTTGATTTCAAAGCGTCTCAGTTGTCTGAGACGTTTTTTATTTAACGTCGCTGCAAAAATAGAAACTACAGTAATTAGCAGAAAAAGAAATGATGAAAACCGGAGGATTTTTTACTGATATCACGGCCAAAACCCTTGAATGTAATTTTTTATTATTTGTAACGCACAAGGCAAGTATATTTAATTTTGATTTACAACCCCGGCATTCCAGCTCAACCACTATTTAAAAAAATCCTGAAAAATTAAGCTGAGTTCCACTTTGAATAAAAGTCTTGATTATGTTATTAAACCTTAAGGTGTTCATCTCCCTTAATGATTTTAAATACAATTCAAATGGTTATTTATAGGCTAAAGCCGCTAAAAAGATGTCGAAATGCCAAGCCGATATAGAAAGGTTTTCCTAAAATAAAAAACCGATTAAAATAATAGATAAAAAATGACCTGAAATTTTGAAGCATTTTTTATTTTTGCAGTCTACTGTATAGATAATGACAAAAGAAGAACTGCTCAACAGAGCCATAAAAATAGCTGATAAGGCACACAAAGGTCAAACCGATAAATACCATGCACCCTACATTGCCCACGTGATGCGCGTTATGGAATACGGAAAGACACTCGATGAAAAAATTGTAGGGGTGCTGCACGATGTGGTGGAAGACCATCCTCAGGAATTCAGCCTGGATTATCTGCGCGATGAAGGCTTTCCGGAATATATCATTTTTGCCATCAGCTGTCTGACCAAATTCGATCCCGATGAGGAATATGATGATTTTGTGAAAAGGACCGAAAGGTCTCCCCTTGCTGTTGCCGTCAAACTCAATGATCTTCGTGATAATATGGATTTACGACGGGTAACCCGGGAACTGACGCCGAAGGATATCAAAAGGTTCAACAAATATCTGAAAGCCTATCATTACCTCACTGAGAAATACTAAAAATAAATCCTCCCTTTTGAAAAAGGAGGATTTTTGTTGTATTGAAATTGGTCAAATTAATCTGCGCCCGGGAAATGGTATGTTCTGGCAGGCGGGTTGGTATCGTCGATGTTGATATTTAAAGCCAAGTAAATGAAATGGACATTCTTGTTTCCTTTTGCTTCAAATTCTCTTTGCATCAGATAACCGCCCAATACCCCGAAATGTTCATCCATCTGATAGCCCAGGCCGCCATAGATTCTGTTTCTTGCGAATGACGGTTTATTGGGGGAAACGATAAAAATTTCGTCATACACATTGGCAAAGAGGGTTTTGGGACCTATCTTTTTTGCATTCAGCGGAACGGAAATATTAAGACGGTATCTGTAACGCATCCTTTCTGAACTCTTATCCGTCTGCGGTTCATAAAACCATGATTTTTCGGCACGGAACCTGTTCTCGAACTTTACAATGCCTTTTTTAAAATCGATCACATCCTGTAACCAGACCCTGAATTCTTCCCTGTTGATGGCATGCTCTTTATAGGTAGCATATCGTCCCAGCCCGATGAAAGGCTTATGGTTTTTCGTCAGATTATATCCTAGTCCTCCTTTTATTTCATAGTAGTCGGGGTAGGTATATTCTTCAATCCCTCTGGACTGGCCTTCCAGATAAAGGAAAAATTTCGGATGAAATTTATAAGTTATGGTGAGTGCGTTGAAGCTGGAAATATGTTCCTGTGCTTTAAAAAATGTAATGCTTAGCAACAAGCATAAACTTATAAATAATTTCATTTAAAAAAAATTTTTGCAAATGTAAATGAATTAACAATTTCGTAATATTAACTTTAATTCATTATTAATTAACATTTACTTAATATTGATATTGTAGGAAAAACCCAAATGAAACCATCTTTGCGGCATCTGTACCCCAAAAGTCTCTGTATAATAAGTATTTGTGATGTTATTAACCAGAATATAAATGGAAAAGTCTTTTTTAACGAAACTTAATTTTTCATCAAGCAGATTATAGCTCCCGTTATTCAGTCTCTCGTTATAGCGGTAAGCAACCTCGTTGGTAAAATTTTTGAGGAACCTTGTTTCTAATTTTCCAATGAACTGGTGCTTTAAATTATCCAGTGCATACCGTGCTAAAAAATCAACCGGCTGATTGATTTTATTATCCAGGTAAGTGTAGCCTACCGTATATTTCAGCCAGTCATTGATGCGGTGGTTCAGTTCGGCCTCGATCCCTTTAATGGTCGTATTCCCGATGTTGCGGGCAGACCAGAAAGTATCGTTTTCATTAATTTTAGTCCAGTCAATTGCATCGTGCGTATCTCTCAGAAAACCGCTGATCTTGACCAGGATATTTTTCATCTGATATTGATAGCCTATTTCAGAGTATACTGCATTTTCAGGTTTTAAATCGGCATTTCCCCTTTCGGTCTTACTGGTGTAGTAAAGATCGGTAAATGTCGGCACACGGTGTACGCGGGCAATATTTCCGTAAATTTTATTGTTTTCGTTAAAGGTGAATCCGACATCCAGGCCGGGATAAAAGAAGTTTCCTTCTTTGGAATAATTCGCCCATGAAATTCCAGGGCTGATATTTAATTTTTTATCCAGTAAAGAAAAATGATGTTCAAAAAATACCTGCGAAACAAAACGGTTTCTGTTCCCCAGATTATTGCTTACGAGAAATTCCTTTCTCAATTCAACCCCGACTCCTGTTGTTCCCAATCCCCAATCATAAGCAGAGTTTATTTCACCGCCCACATTATTGCCGATGTGCATATTGCGGTATATTTCCGGCTTTGCCCGGTTAAAAAGGTACATGTCCTGCCCTCTTCTCCAGTATACATTTGAATTCAGCTTTAACTTTCCGAATTTTTGCTGATGTGCTAAACTTACCACCGACGCCTGTGTTTCTTCGTACTGTTCGGTTGCTGTTTTGGATGCGTAAAAACCGTTTGCGCCGAATTTTTTCTCTGAAAATCCTGCCTGCAGCCTGAGGTCTCCGTCTTTGATATTAAGCTTGCCCTGATAAAAAACGTTCCGGATTTCATAATCCGTATTGTAGATATATCCTTGTGAGCTTGAGGAATTGGCCTGTAAGGAATTAGAGAATTTTTCATTTCCAAGTTGAGCGTTCAGCCCCAGCCCATAGGTTTCAAAATCTCCCGCTTCGGCGCTTATTTTCACCCTTTTTCCCGGATTTGTTTTTGTAATGACATTGATAACGCCTGCGTAGGCATTTTGACCGAAACGTCTTGCGGCAGGTCCTTTGATCACCTCTATCCTTTCCACATCATCAAGGTCTACCGGCAGGTTCATGGAGTTGTGCCCCGTCTGCGAATCATTCATCCGGATCCCGTTCAGAAGCAGCAGCACCTGTTCGAAGGAGCTTCCCCGAAAGCCGATGTCACTCTGAACCCCATTGGCCCCCCGCCTTCTGATGTCCATTCCCGGAACCATCTGAAGGATTTCGTCGATACTTTTAGCAGGAGAGTTTGCGATCTCCTCCTTTGTAATGATGGTAATATTTTGGTTGGCCGTTTTATAAGGAGTGGAAAAAAATTTCCCCTGAACTTCAATCGTTTCAATATCAGTTGCTTTTTCCTGCGCCTGCACGAAAAACAGAGCTCCAAGGAAAAAAATGCTCCCAGCTTTTTTAGTCATAATTTCGGGTTTATTCTCAGTTCGTTTTGCGATCCCAAAAGTAATGGAGTTCCGGAAGACAGGCAAATGATAGTTGTCATAAAAAAAGATGCGATTCTATCGCATCCCGGGAATTATCGTATTTATCTTTTTCTCATTAAATGTGTAACCAGATCTCTGAACAATTTTTTCATATCTAAACTACCTATTTATGAATACAATTCTAATACATTTTTCATTAAAAAGCAACACTTTATCAGTAAAATTCAGAAAATTTTTCGACAAATTTTATTTTTTCGATTTACATAATGAAAGTTTGTTATTTTTTCTATATACATAAATTTAGGCGTTAATCATGCGCCGGCTTTAAGATATTCGTAAAAATATTCAGTTTTTGAATCCTGAAATTGCTGACGGCTGATCTGAAAAATAATGAACTGCATGTGCAATCTGAGAAAAGCCTACTTTTTTGGTTTAAAAATATTCTTTATGGCGTTATCAAAATCGGATAAAAGGGAGACGTATTCCGCTTTGATGAATTCTGATTTTTCAATAATAATAACCCTGCCGATATCAATTTTCAAATCCGGATGATTTTTCTTGATATCAGCTACATCAAAGTATTCTTCTTTTTCTACAAGAACACTTTTTATCTTTTTTTCTTTTAATATATCAGGTAACATTTGCAACTGTTAAAGTAGTCATATTTAAGCAAAACTGAAAAAAATAATGATTCCTTTTTCAGTTTTTTCTCTCCATAAAAATAACCGGCCGTAAAATAGGGCAATTTCCGGTAACAAATTTATGAATATAGAACTGTATTCTTATCTTATCAGTTTCTTCTTATATACCATAAAAACGGGGTGACATTCACTCGTTTGTTGCTTACCTCTGAAATTTTCGGTTGTCAAATTGCTTCTACAGGATGAGACTTTTGTATTTGGTTCTGACTTTACTTTTTTTCAGCAGATAGATAAATTTGTTGTGCTCCGGAGTACTTCTCAGATTGAACCGGTACAAAAATTCATTGACATAACGCTGAAGATGCTTTCTGGAAACAAAGTTGTATATTCCGTAAATTGAATTTTTTAGGATTTTCCAGCATCCTTCGATACTGTTGGTATGGATTGTTTTATCTTTTGTATTGACATATTCTTTTTTTGAATGATCGACCACAAGATGCCGGTAGGATTTATCCAGTCCGTTGTATCCGCACCACTCATCGCTGATCAGCCTTGTATTTTTTGGGCTTACATATTGCCGTATAAGCGGCTGTAGGTTGCTTTTACCGGTACTTTCAACGACGAAGGCATTCATTTTGCCGCCCCGCTGCAGCATACCCATTACCGGAACTTTATCCGGGAAATTGCGTCCTTGAGAATATTTTATTTTTTTCCGGGTATGCCTGTTCTTATTCTTACCGCCGATAAAAGTTTCGTCGCATTCTATATCACCTTCGAGCTCGTGGCTGTTTTCAATCCCGAAACATTCGCGGATGCGGTGAGATAAAAACCAGGCGGTTTTCTGGGTAACGCCGATATCTTTTGCGAGCTGAACGGAACTTATTCCTTTTTTGCCGCAGGTAAGCAGCCAGATGGCCAGAAACCATTTCTGGAGGCTGATCTTGGTATTCTCGAACATCGTACCGGTTTTCACATTGAAATATTTACCCGTATTTCTGCATCGGTAACGGTTGTTCCTGCACTTGTATATTTTTGATTCCGGATCGAACGGACTTTCAACAATTCCGCCCCATCTCATTTGCTCTAAGTAGTCGATACATACCTGCTCCGAAGAGAACGTCTGGAATAATTCCAGTACAGACTTGAAATTTGTGTTAATCATGGTATTGCAATATTAGCAATTATTTGAACGCGTAGTTTTGCAGCATATTATTAAATTTTAGTTAAAGTTTCTATATTTTTCTAAATATCGTGATTTAGAGAAATCCGGATGGGATTTATTTCAACTGTCTTTGATAAAAAGTATCATTCTTGGTAGTGTAGAAATGTAAATAATTACCATATAGCGGTACTTTGACACATTTTGAAAATCGCATTGCAGCAAAAAACAGCCTGTAGTAAAATCAGATACGGGTATTGTTTTAAAGCAAGCTTTTCATGTGGTGTAGATTTGTAAATAGTTGCCAAAACATATACCTGAACTTCCGTCAAAAATTCGTAATTTTGTTAGTCTTAATTTTACTATGGCTACTAAAACAGATATAGATATTAAAAAACAGATTTTCGTTAAGAATGCACACCTTAACAATCTGAAACACATTGATGTTCTCATCCCCAAAAATAAACTGATCGTCATTACGGGCGTTTCCGGAAGCGGAAAATCCTCGTTGGCGTTTGATACGATTTATGCGGAAGGACAAAGAAGGTATGTAGAGAGTTTAAGCTCCTACGCACGGCAGTTTTTGGGAAAGCTGGAAAAACCGAAAGTGGATGATATTAAAGGACTGGCGCCATCCATCGCCATCCAGCAAAAAGTGATTTCTTCCAATCCGCGGTCTACGGTAGGAACTTCCACGGAAATTTACGACTATATGAAGCTTCTCTTCGCAAGGATCGGGAAAACATTTTCCCCGGTTTCCGGTGAAGAGGTGAAAAAAGATTCCGTTACCGATGTGGTGGATTTTATTAAAGCTTCCGAAAAGGATACTTCGTTTTTGCTGACGGCACCTTACGATTATGATGCAGCGAATTTCGGCGATAATCTGAATGTATTGAAACTGGCAGGTTTCACCAGGCTGGAAGTAAACGGCAATGTTGCCGGAATCGAAGACCTGGAAAGCTTCGGCTTCACTCCCGAAAAAGGAATGGAAATCAATCTGGTGATCGACCGTTTTGCGTACGAAGAGGACGAGAGCTTTCTTCAGCGTCTTGCAGATTCCATTCAGATGGCGTTCTATGAAGGCCGGGGCTACTGTTCATTAAAGAACACGGATACCGGAAAAGTGAAAGAATTCTCCAACAAGTTCGAGCTGGACGGCATTGAATTTCTGGAACCGAATGTTCATTTTTTCAGCTTCAATAATCCGTACGGGGCCTGCCCGACCTGTGAAGGGTACGGAAAAGTGATCGGAATTGATGAAGATCTGGTAGTCCCGAACAAAACCTTATCGATTTTCGAAGATGCCGTGGCGTCCTGGAGAGGAGAAAGCATGAGCGAATGGAAAAAAGATTTCATTAAAAAAGCAAAAGACTTCCCGATTCATAAGCCTTACCATCAACTGACCAAAGAACAGAAGAAATACCTTTGGAAAGGCGACGGAAAAAGCACCTTCCCTTCCATCGATAATTTCTTCAGGATGCTGGAGGAAAATTTATACAAGATCCAGTACCGGGTGATGCTTTCCCGTTACCGCGGAAAAACCCTTTGCCCGACCTGCGAAGGCCTGAGGCTGCGTGAAGAGACAAGCTGGGTAAAAATCGACGGTTATAATATCCAGTCAATGATAGAGCTGCCGCTGGATGAGCTTTTTCCTTTAATCCAGGGATTGAAACTATCCGAACATGATCAGGAAATTGCCAAAAGGCTGTTGTACGAAATCACGACCCGTTTAGAATTTTTATTAAAAGTAGGTCTGGGATATCTGACGCTGAACAGAACTTCCAATACCCTTTCCGGGGGTGAAAGCCAGCGGATCAACCTGGCAACGAGCCTGGGAAGTTCCCTGGTTGGTTCGATCTATATCCTGGATGAACCGTCTATCGGGCTGCACTCGAGAGATACCGAAAACTTAATTGAGGTACTGTACAACCTTCGGGACCTCGGCAATACGGTAATCGTGGTGGAACACGACGAAGATGTAATGAAGGCCGCGGACTATATTATTGACATCGGACCGGAAGCAGGATATTTAGGCGGTGAACTTGTATTTGCAGGCGATTATAAAGAATTGAAAGATGCTGATACCCTGACCTCGAAATACCTTACCGGAAGGCTGGAAATCGAAGTTCCGAAAAAACGCAGAAAACCCAAAGAGTGGATCAAAATCAGAGGGGCCCGTCAGAACAACCTGAAAAATGTAGATGTTGATATTCCCCTGGAAAGTCTTGCAGTTATTTCCGGGATTTCCGGAAGCGGAAAGTCTACTTTAATGAAAGAAATCCTGACCAACGATATCCAGATCCAGTTGGGCATGGGCGGCAAAAAAGGCGACTACGATTCCGTGGATTTCCCGGCCAAACTCATTAAAAATATTGAACTGATTGACCAGAACCCGATCGGAAAATCTTCGCGATCGAATCCGGTAACCTACCTTAAAGCTTACGACGACATCCGGGATCTGTTTGCCAAGCAAAAAATGGCAAAGATGATGGGGTATAAGCCGAAACACTTCTCTTTCAACGTAGACGGCGGAAGATGTGACGAATGTAAAGGCGAAGGCGTAATCAATGTTTCCATGCAGTTCATGGCGGATATTGAGCTTGAATGCGAGGTGTGCAAAGGAACCCGTTTCAAAAACGAAATCCTGGAGGTAAGATACGACGAGAAAAACATTTCGGATATTCTTCACATGACGGTTGACGAAGCACTGGAATTCTTCAGCGACAACAAGGAAGAAAAAATCGTTACTAAATTAAGACCTTTGCAGGATGTCGGTTTGGGATACCTGCAGCTTGGGCAGAGCTCCTCTACCCTTTCCGGCGGTGAAGCACAGCGTGTAAAACTGGCCTCATTCCTGGTAAAAGGCGTAACGACGGACAAGACGCTGTTTATTTTTGACGAGCCTTCTACCGGGCTTCATTTCCACGATATTCAGAAATTGCTGAAATCTTTGCAGGCACTGATCGATCTGGGCCATTCCGTGATTGTCATCGAACATCAGCCGGACATCATCAAATCCGCAGATTATATTATCGATATCGGACCGGAAGCAGGAAAGCACGGCGGCGAAGTGGTTTTCACCGGAACACCGGAGCAGCTTGCCAAAGACAAAAAGTCCCATACAGCAAAATACATTAAAGAAAAGCTGGAGAATTAAAATAAAAGAGACTGTCCGGAAGGGCAGTCTTTTTTCATGATACAACCTGAAAGGATAAGATAATCAGGCTTTCGTTCAAATTAAACCTAACAGGCTTCAAAGCCTGTTAGGTTTTTTTAAAACATTCCGTTGGTAGTCCCACCAAGAATCGAACTTGGATCTAAAGTTTAGGAAACTTCTATTCTATCCGTTGAACTATGGGACCTTTTGGGTTTTCAAAGATACTATTTTTTTTACGATTTAAATAAAAGAATCCGCTCTTTAGAAGCGGATTCAGTAGATAAAAACATCTCATTTTTTAATTAGACAACAATAAAAAAGCACAGCCGACGATGCTGTGCTTAAATTTTTATAAATTTAATTGCGATTTCAGAACTGAAAAAAGCAAAATAAGTATTCACTTCAGTTGTATTTCTTAGTAAATGTAGGAATAAATATTATGCCAGACAATGAACTGAATGTTAAAATTTAAGGTTTGACGTTCATATGCATTTTATATAAATCCTGTATAATTTCTTGGCAGTTTTCTGACGTGTGTCATGAGGCTGTTGATTCAGCTAACGATAATCAACAAGATCAGAGGTGCTTCAGTGGATTTCGTGTTGAATTCACAGCCACAAAAAAACCGGAAATTCGTAAGAACTTCCGGAAAAAAATTTGCTAAATATTAATGAAATTAATTCGATTTAAGGGTCCAGATCGAACCGTTTTTTGTGGTCAGCTTTTCAAGGCTGCCTTTGGCTGAAAGGTCATTGAGCAGCTGCTCGCTTTCCCTTCGCGGAGTGCCTGATAATTCGGAATACTCTTTCGCAGTCAGTGAACTGTACTTAGCGAAAAGGCTTTCCCAGTTTTTAGAATATTCGGATTTTTTAGTCTCCGAATTTACTCTTAAAATGGCTGTTTCGTAGAAGGCGTAAGGCTTGGAACCGTAGACAATCTCTTTACTGCCTGCATTGTTGGTAAAGAACATTGTAGGAAAACCTCTTACTCCCATTTCTCTCGCCAGCTTCAGATCTTCCTGGAAAAGCTCTTTTCCTTTTCCGTCAAAGTCTTTTTTCAACTGATCCGTGTCAAGGCCTGTCTTCTTTGCGGCGGCGGCAATATGCTCCCACTTTGCAATATTCTTCTTCTTTAAGAATACCATTTCGCGAAGCTCCCTCATGAACTCAACAGCTTTTGTTTTATCCTGAAGCTGTGCCGCTTTAAAAGCGATGGAAGGCGGATAGGAAGAATCCAGCGGATCCTGAAGCCATACGTCTCCGTCGATCGGCATATCGTAGTACAAGCTTACTTCATCCCAGTGGTGGGCCACGTCAGACGGTTTGCTGATGCCGCCGCTGTTGTAGCTCCAGTCCGGAAGAAGTCCGCCCATCCGGTATTCGATATCGACATGGTCTCCGTATTCCAGTTTCAGTTTTCTCAGTTGCGGCTCGATCCCCCAGCATGAAGAGCAGATCGGATCTGTGAAATAGATAACTTTTACAGGTTTTTCATTGGCCTTTACATTCATATTCCCGATTTCGGTTCTTTCTCCGGGAACTTCACAAATTCCTGTGGCAGGATCGCATAACAGCGGATTCGTTGATTTATTCTCCATTTTCTTACTTTTATCATTTTGCCCGTTACAGCTGCTGAGCACAGCTGTAAAGAACAGAAATGTTAATATTTTGCGATTCAGCATTTATAGTGTTAAGATTTGATGTCTTTTTTACTGTATTACAAAGCTAATATTTAATCACTACACGGTAGTAATGGATTTCCTTTTGGAAACCGGTTTCCTTTATGAAACCAGCTAACCGGAATTTCATATCTTTACTGCTTTAAAAGATCAGCAATGAAAAAGGAAGCCAGCTTTAATACCTCTTTGGTATGCAAAAACAGAATGAATGCAATCAAGGACTCTATGGAAATTTTATCCGGCAAATGGAAATTCCATATTCTCGGGACCCTGATGCAGGGCGGCAAAATGCGGTTTATGGATCTGCGGCGCGAAATCGACGGCATTGCAGCCAAAATGCTTTCCAAAGAACTGCAGGATATGGAAATTAACCACCTCATCAAACGCACCGTTCTGGATACGAAGCCCGTAACGGTAGAATACGAAGTCACGGAATACGGTAAAACCATCGAACCCATTATCGATGAAATTGCAAAATGGGGTATCGAATACCGGAAATCCCTCTACCAAAAATAAAAACCGGCCGCAGACGGCCGGTTTGAAAAAACAAAAATTGATATGGATATGATTGTTGTGTTTTTTTATTAATACAAATTTATATTTATTTAGAATTAATAAAAATAATAAACTAATGATATTTATCACCTATTGAAGAATTTCTTGCTTACTTTTGAGTTTAAATTATTCGGGGATCAGCTTCGTGTCAGCTGATCCAGTTTTTTCAGCAGTGTAGGAATTCTGAAATTGCCGTACATCTGCTCAACCTCAGGTTGTATTGCATCGACGTCAATACCTTTTGCCGTCAGGAAAAGAGGGGTCTTGCTTTCACCACGGTAGATTATCCTTCTTTCCGGATCATTACTATTAAAACCATTTTTGGCAATGCCAATCACAGGAAATTTCTGGTCCAGGGCTTCATAAAGATAACCGCCGAGGCCGTGTTTTCCATTTTCATCCAAAGTAACATAACCGTCAACTATAATGAGATCACCAGTCTGCAGACTGATTTTATTTAAAAGGCTTAGAATACAGGGCAATTCTCTTTTATAAAAGGCTCCGCTTTCGTAGTCTGAAACAACGGCTGTCTTTTCACTGAAAATATCCGACTCTTTTTCAGAGTTCCAGTTTTCAAAGGCAAGGCAGATGGTATGGGAGTAATCATCGTAATAGTAGGTGTCAAAAGCATAGATCATATAATAAGAAGAATTGATTGTTTAAGATTAAATTTTATGACTGGAAAAACTCCCCGAAATGCCACAAAACACCACTCGGGTCGTGTACAAAACACTCTTTTCCCCAAGGCAGCGTTTGTACCGGACTTACTTTTGCCGAGGCGTATTTTTCCGTCAGGTTCAAGGATTGAACTTCCCGGAAAAATTCATCCGTGTTTTCTACTTCCATAAAGACCATGGTATTATCGATCCAGTCTTTTACATAGCCATCCTGAAGATAAAATCCGGTATCATTCCATTTGAACAATGACATTTTGGGATCGATTACCACTTCTTCAAAACCGAGATCCCGGTAAAAGCTTCTGCTAACCTCAAAATTTTCAGCGCCGATAAAAGGCCGGATGGATTTTACATTTTGTTTCATAATTTGTTTTACGCGTATTAAATTTTGTGATTGATTTCCGTACTTTTTTTAAAGGGGAATTGTCATATTTGTTGAAATCCTCATAGGGGAATCAATAAAATGATCTTTTGAAATCAAAGATTTTGAAAAGCTTTTCTCTGTTTATTTAACAATTGATATTCGGCCTTACAATCTTTACGGCTTTGTAATTAATGAGAATTTGATGTTTTTTTAAAAAAGGCAAACCGCCGTCAGCAAATCTGCCTTTTATTTTTATAATATAATAATCTGCCGATTATTTTTTGTCTACTACAATTCTTTGCGGCCGGTTTGCCAGTTCCCAGGCGGTTGAAAATACCAGCTGCGTTCTTTTCGCCAGCAGGTTATAATCGATTTTTTCCACGTCATCGGTCGGCTTGTGGTAATCTTCATGGATTCCGTCGAAGAAAAAGGCCACCGGAACATTGTTCTTGGCAAAATTATAGTGGTCTGAACGATAATATAACCTCTCCGTGTCGTTGGGATCGTCGTATTTATAATTCAGTTCAAGATTGTTCGTCATTTTATTCGCTGCTTCATTGATGACTTTAAGCTGCGAACTCAGCATTTCGGAACCGATTACATAAACATACTGCTTTCCTCTGTTTGCCGGGTCATCACGCCCGATCATATCAATGTTCAGATCGACAACCGTATTGGCCAGCGGAAATACCGGATTATCGGTATAATATTCAGAACCGAATAACCCGTGCTCCTCACCCGTTACATGAAGGAAAAGGATAGACCGTTTGGGACCGTTCCCCGATTTTTTGGCTGCCTGGAAAGCCTTTGCAATTTCCATAACCGCCACCGTTCCGCTTCCGTCATCATCCGCGCCGTTATAAACAACCCCGTTTCTTGTTCCGACATGGTCGTAATGCCCCGAAATCACTACTATTTCTTCCGGTTTTTCAGAACCTTCGATAAAGGCCAGGATATTTTCAGAATCAGGAAGGTTGCCGCCGCCTCTTTTTTTCATAAAATCTGCCGGAACTTTCTGGTAATAAGATCCAAGTGCCTTCGGATAAGAAATTCCTAAGCTTTTATAATAATTAACCATGTATTCTCCTGCTTTTTTCTGCCCGGGACTTCCCGTATCCCTTCCTTCCATCTCGTCGGAAGCAATTACGTATAGGTTTTTCTTTAGATCTTCCGCCTTGATCTCTTTATAAGCAGAAAGAAACGCCTTACTTCCCCGTACGGCAGGCGAAGATTCAGAAGTTCCCGTAGCGGAAGCATTTTTTGCGGTACCGCAGCTTACCAGCACAGCCACTGAAAATAATGGAATGAACAATTTTCTCATTGATGAATAATTTGTTTAAAAATAGCAAAATTTATTTAATCTCCGGTGGAATGGTATTTTTCATATATTTGAAATAAATGCAAAAAGTATGGGGAATATCTACGGATTCAATCATTATTCTTTTTTTTCGGAAATGTCTGAGCTGGCGGTCAGGAACAATAGTTTTGACCTGTCTTTGGGATTACCGGATTTCGACATCGACACCCGCCTTCGGGAATACCTGAAAGAAGCGGCAGACCTCGACAATCATAATTACGAACCGCTGGCCGGAAATCCGCTGCTCATCCAGAACGTCATAACCTTTAACTCCAACAGGAAACACAGCATCAGCCTGAAAGAAAATGAAGTAACCATTGTTCCGTGTGCTACTTTTGCTCTATACACTTCGCTCCGGTGCATTTTAAATCAGGGTGATGAAGTGATCGTGATCCAACCGTCTTATTATACTTACGGACCTTCTGTGTTTCTGAACGGAGGGCTGCCTGTTTATTATGATCTTGAGAATGATTTCTCCATCAACTGGGAAAAGCTGCAAAACTGCATTTCTGAAAAAACAAAAGCGATCATCGTCAATTCCCCTCAAAATCCCACCGGAAAAATCTGGTCCCGGGAAGACTGGAAGCAGTTATATTCTTTAATTGAAAACCGGGAAATTTATCTTATATCCGAAGAAATCTATGATACCTATTGTTTCGACGGAACGGAACATTACAGCTCGCTCCTTCATCCGGAATTGCGCAAGAGGACTTTCGGTATTTTTTCTTTCGGGAAAATGTTTCATTCTACAGGCTGGAAGGTCGGCTACCTCCTCGCTCCGGAAGACCTGACGGCAAAATTCCGGTGCCATCAGCAGTATATTTCTTACGGTGCCAATGCGCCCTGCCAGTATGCCATTGCCAAATATCTTGAGGTTTTTGATCCTTCCGCCAATCAGCGTCTTATGCAGGGAAAGCGCGATCTTTTTTATGAATTGATCAATCAAACGCCGTTGGTCGTGCAGCAGAAAGCCGAAGGAGCCGTTTTCCAGATTGCGAACTTCAGATCGGTTTCACAAACCATGACCGATGTGGAATTTTCAAAGTGGCTGACGGTTGAAAAAAAGGTTTCCTGCCTGCCGCTGTCCGCATTCTACGATTCAAAGAAGGATTCCGACTACATCCGTTTCAGCTTTGCTAAAAATGACGAGCTGATTATTAATGCGCTGGAACATTTGAGAAAGGTGCTTTGACTTGTTTAAAAGGAAGGAAGCCTGGTGATGGGTGCTGGAAGTTTCTTTTGTCAACATTACTGCCAGAGACATTAATTATCAGAAAACCAGTGGTTAACAAATCATATTACAGCAAAAAAGCACTGCCGAACGCAGTGCTTTCAATAATATTTAATGTTTTAATCCGGATTAAAGAGAGAGAACCCTTACATCAATCCTTCTGTTTTTCGCCATGCACTCCTCGGTGTCGTTGGCTTCACAAACCGGATGCTGGGATCCGTAGCCCTCTGCTTCTACCCTGTCGCCTCCTATCCCAAGTTCCAGTAATTTGAGCTTTGCAGTCTGCGCTCTGAGGTTAGACAGCTTCTGATTGCTTTCTTCATTTCCCATGCTGTCGGTATAACCGCCCAGTTTTATTTTCATCGTCGGATAAGCATTTAAGAGTTCTACCAGATTAAGCAGCTGCGCATCAGAACCAGGTCTTAAATCGCTTGATCCGGTTTCAAAATAAAGGTTTTCGATAGTGAACCATTTGTTCGGATCCAAAAGGCCCTGATCTTTATTTTTAACGGCATTAAACAGCTGAAAAAACTGGCTGCCTTCACCGATTTTTATTTTTTTACCGTTCTTCAACTCTACTTCTTTTACTGCACCGGTATCGTAAACGAAATCTCCGTTATCATTCAGATATCCTTTTACCTCCGGAGCTGCCACTGCGCCGACTCCGGTATGGGCAGCGGAAGCGATAACCGTTCCACCGGAAGCTATCGTTAATGCTTCCAGTTTGGCCTTTCTGTTGGCTTCAATTTTATCTTTATGAAGAACCGCCAAAGTAGGGGCAATCACCAAAGATACAATTGACATGAGTTTGATCAGGATATTCATCGAAGGTCCGGAAGTATCTTTAAACGGATCTCCTACCGTATCACCGGTAACGGAAGCTTTATGAGGTTCGGAACCTTTGTAATACGTCTGACCATTGATATTTGCCCCTTTTTCAAAAGATTTTTTCGCATTGTCCCAGGCACCTCCGGCGTTATTCTGAAACATTCCCATCAGCACCCCGCATACGGTGGCTCCCGCCAAGAACCCGCCCAATACTTCAGGTCCGAAAATAAATCCGATCAGCAGCGGAGAAATAATGGCAATGGCTCCCGGCAGCATCATCTTCCTGATGGAAGCATCGGTAGAAATAGCTACACACTTTTCATATTCGGGTTGTGCCTTTCCTTCCAGGATTCCCGGAATTTCCCGGAACTGCCTTCTTACTTCTTCCACCATGGCCATCGCTGCCTGTCCGACTGCGGTAATGGCTAAAGAGGAGAAGATAAAAGGAATCATTCCGCCGACAAATAATCCGGCCAGGACATCAGCCCGGTAAATATCGATCCCGTCAATGCCCGCAATTCCTACGAAGGCAGCAAATAAAGCCAGAGCCGTCAATGCTGCGGAAGCAATGGCAAACCCTTTTCCTGTAGCGGCCGTTGTATTTCCCACCGCATCCAGGATATCCGTTTTTTCACGGACTTCTTTCGGCAGTTCGCTCATTTCGGCAATTCCTCCTGCATTGTCTGCAATAGGCCCGAAGGCATCAATGGCAAGCTGCATGGCAGTAGTTGCCATCATTCCCGCCGCGGCAATCGCTACCCCATATAATCCGGCGCAGAGATAGGAACCGTAAATTCCGCCTGCCAGAACAATGATCGGCAGTAAGGTGGATTCCATTCCTACGGAAAGCCCGCCGATGATGTTGGTGGCATGCCCGGTGGAAGATTGTCTTACAATGCTTGAAACCGGCCTCTTTCCCATAGCCGTATAATATTCGGTGATGATGCTCATCAAAGTTCCGACAACCAGCCCGACCATAATCGCCCCGAAAACACCCATTTTGGTAAATTCGTGCCCTCTCAGCACCATTTTATCCGGCAAAATGTAGGTTACCAGAAAATATGAAGCGATAGCCGTGATTACAATGCTTCCCCAGTTTCCGAGATTCAGCGCATTCTGCACGCTGGAAGTGGATGCATCTTCGTTATCATTTATTTTTACAAACAACGTCCCGACCATCGAGAAAATAATCCCGGTTCCGGCAATCAGCATCGGCAGGAGAATCGGCGCAAAACCACCGAAGGAATCTACGGAAACCGTTTCTCTTCCCAAAACCATTGTTGCAAGTACTGTTGCGACATACGAACCGAATAAATCCGCTCCCATGCCGGCCACGTCGCCTACGTTATCTCCTACATTATCTGCAATCGTAGCCGGATTTCTCGGATCATCTTCCGGGATTCCCGCTTCTACTTTTCCTACCAAATCGGCTCCAACGTCGGCCGCTTTCGTGTAAATCCCGCCGCCTACTCTTGCAAAAAGGGCAATGGATTCAGCCCCTAAAGAAAACCCGGTAAGAATCTCGATGGTTCTTTCCATTTCATGGGAATCCACAGCTGCACCCGGTGCAAAAATCTGTCTGATAATTAAAAACAGTGCTCCTAATCCCAGCACTGCCAATCCGGCAACCCCCATTCCCATGACGGAACCTCCGGTAAAAGAAACTTTCAATGCTTTTGAAAGGGAAGTTTTCGCCGCCTGGGCAGTCCGTACATTGGCTTTGGTCGCAATTTTCATCCCGATGAAACCGGCCGATGCAGAGAACACAGCCCCGAAAATAAAAGCAATCCCGATGGCCCAGTGCGAATTGGCATTGCTCATGCCCATAATGGCCAGAAGAATGGCAACAATGACCACAAAATAGGCTAAAACCTTGTACTCGGCTTTCAGAAAAGCCATTGCACCGTCAGCAATATGTCCGCTGATCAGTTTCATTTTTTCATTTCCGGCATCCTGCTTATTGACCCAATTGCTTTGGAGATAGGTATACACTAAGGCCACCACCCCAAAAATTGGTACTAATACAAATAGATCCATAGTTTAATATTTTTTTTGGTAATAGAATACTAAATATAATCATTTTATTGTTATGAATTCATTAAAATATATCGGTTTAAGGTGTGTGCCTGATCTTTAATAAATAATTTAATCTATTCTTTCCTTCCAAGATAATTATTAATTTTGCCCCATGGATTTAAGAGACCAACTGAAAAACCTTTTTCCTGATCACGAAGAGCAGGATTTTAAGATGCCCGAAGAGCAGTTTAAGCAGAAAGAGCCTTTGGTATGCAAGTTTGAAAAGAAAGGCAGAAACGGAAAGCCGGTAACGATTGTTGAAGGCTGGGAAGGAAACGAAGAAGAACTGAAAAAAATCTCAAAGAAAATAAAAACCACGTTGGGGATCGGAGGATCCGAGAAGGACGGCACAATTATCATCCAGGGAGACAACCGTGATAAGATCATGGAGATTTTGAAAGATATGGGTTACAAGACCAAAAGGGTCGGCGGCTGACAGAGTGGATGGTGAATTTTGCTTCACCATTTAATAAGCTTGTTGATAGAAAAACTTCCGACCTTCCTCTTCCAGCCTTTTTAAAATAAATCTGCGTTCGCACAATAAGCATTTTCAGCTTTTCAAGGATGGATTTTTCGATCGGAATAACTTTTCCGGCAGTTGCCTAACCGAATTTTGCTGCAGTCCAGATACTTCAGCGATTCAGGAAAACTCAGGCTATCCATGTCATTGATCTGATTGGAAGCCAGGTCTGATGATCTCAGGCTTTTTATTTTATCCAAATTCTTTGTGATAAAGCTGATCTGGTTTCCCTGAAGGTTAATTTTCTTTAAACCTGGCATTTTAAGCAGGGTTTCCGGAAATACATTCAGGTTATTGGCATCCGGATGAACGACTTTCAGGTTCTGAAGTCGGGCAAGGTTCGCTATCTGCTGTGCGTTTTGTGATTAGATTATAATCAGGCATAAATGCACGCTGTCTTTAAAATATACTTAAACGCGCATACCATACGATTTTTTTTATTAATTTTAAACCCCGAAATCACATTCATTACTACAACAGCCTATTCTATACAGGCTTTTCTTTGAATAATGATGAAGGATATGGCGGGAGGATTTTGATAAATCACAATTTTCATTTAAACGATAAAAAAATAATTATGCTCAATAAACTTGCAGCTTCAGAACTGGTGCTTAACGAAGACGGAAGTGTCTATCACCTGAACCTTTTACCGGAAGATATTGCCGGCAAAATAATCCTGGTCGGAGATCCGGACCGGGTGGCCAAGGTTTCCAAATATTTTGATACGGTAGAAATCAGAAAGAACAAAAGGGAATTTTATACCCATACGGGCACTTTGCGCGGCGAAAGAATCACCGTAATGTCTACGGGAATCGGTACGGAGAACATCGATATCGTAATGAATGAACTGGATGCATTGGTCAATATCGATCTTCAAAACAAGGAATTCAGGACAGAGCATACTTCATTGAAGCTGTTCCGGATGGGAACCTGCGGAAGTGTAAACCCTGAGGTACAGGTGGATAATATGCTGGTCACCCAAAACGTCGTGGGACTGGACGGCCTTATGCATTTTTACCAGGACTATGAATTTGAAAACGAATTCTCGAAAAACTTTTTAGACCGGTTCCCTTATGCCAAGATAAAACCGATGCTCTATTTTTCAGAATGGGCAGAAGAACTGAGTGAATTATATACCGATGCCAAATACCACGGAAACACGGCAACTTTCCCCGGTTTTTACGCACCACAGGGCAGACAGCTCCGTTTAAAAGCCTTGGACGATCAGTTCCTGGAAACCCTGAACGATCTTGGCATAACCAATTTCGAAATGGAAACTTCGGCTATCTATGCATTGTCCAACATACTGGGCCACAAAGCCATTACGGTAAACAACGTAATTGCCAACAGAAGGCGCGGCGAATTTTCCGCCGATCATCACGCTTCTGAAAAGAACCTGATCGAATGGGTGTTGGAGAGAATTATTAAATAGGGATTGTTCTAAAAAGATAGAAACTTAAAAAAAAGGCCGCCCAAATTTATAGGGCAGCCTTTTTTAGTTTGGACAATTTTTTTCATATTCCCTGATGATTCCGCCATAGAATTCCAGGTACGCCTCAAGCATGTAATCTCCTAGCAAATCCTGGCTTCCGTTATGTCCAAGATTTCTTTTTTTCCCTTCTTCATAAGCCTTTTTTCTGATGTCTTTAAATTTTGCATTAATTTCTTTTTTAAAAGCCTTGTCTTCAAATTTTATTTCAAGGGCATTCATATATTTTTGAAATTCCGGGCAGTCCCTGCCCACATACTTAAGAGCTTCTGCCATCTTATCATATAACGATCCTGCAAAAATCCCCAGTTTGTCGTAGTCTACAGGCATAACGGCAAAATCATCTTTTGCATTCTTTATGTATAATTTAGAATACACATACGTACAAACCGCCCCGCTGCATACTTTTAAATTCGAACCGTAGACGCGTATTTTTCCGTCGTAAAGCAAGGGTTCAAAAGACCGCTTCTTTTTGTCGTTAACCTGCCCGTTCTTGTCGATATACTTCATGTCGAGTCTTTCTATAGAGCTCTGTACATCGCCCTGCTCATCATATATTTTCACAGATTTCACTTCATCTGCGCCAAACTTTTCATCTTCTGAAGTTTTTGTTTTTTTATAAATAAAATTGTAGATATCATCTTTATTAAAGAAACCGGGATAGGTTCCGTTCGGATAAGTATAGCCGACGAGAAAGCCATTTACTGTAGAACCATTTGTCAGGATGAAATCAGCTTTCGGCAAATCTTTGGTATTGTGTTTTCCGTAATACGGCTGAGAGAATAATTTTACAAAAGCGATACAAAACAGAAGAAGAATAAATTTGATTTTCATAAATTATATTTTAACAAAAAAATTTAGGCAAATATAAATATATTAATCAATCATTGTTAAATTTATTTAAAACTCATTAATTGTTACATAAAAATGAGAATAATACAAGCTTTCTGTATTTGGAGAGATATTGGTAAGGTTGATCATTATGTTTGACGTTGAGGTCATCCTGGGATTTGAAATCGAGAATGTGGAATTTCCTGCAAAATCTCCGGCCGGTGTCACATTAAGGGTTGCCTTTGTTGATCCAGGAAGCATCGCTGAAGGAATCGTAATGTTCATTGTTACAGATTTACCGCTGGGAAGACTGTTGATGGAAACCACCGGCCAAACTTCGAAACTGATCTGGCTTTTATGGACAGTTCCCTGGCTCCCTAATTTATATTGCCCGTTCACATCAAGCTTCGCCGTTGTATTGGGGGTAGAGGTTCCGATCCCGATATTGGCATTGCTGTCCCCTAAAACGATTGCATTATATTGAGAGGTCGAGGCATTATATCCTATGGCGGTTGACTGCTGCCCTGTGGCGGAAGCTCCGGAACCTAAGGCTGTGGAATGCTGTCCGTTGGTAATCGACTGGTATCCTACTGCGGTTTCACTGTTGGAATTTGTTTTCGCACTGTATCCTAACGCGACAGACTGAAACCCTGCCGCCTCAGAATTGTTTCCCAATGCAGAGGATTCATTGGCTGTGGTTTTGGCATTATAACCGATGGCTGTCGACTGGAATCCGTCGGCCAAAGAATTATTTCCTACAGCGGTCGACTCATTTTTATTGGTCTTTGCATTATAACCGATGGCATTGGATTTATAAGCAGCGGCAACAGCTTTATTTCCTACCGCAAGCCCGTCGTTTGCCATCACTGATGCTTCATTTCCTATGGAAACCCCCTGGTACGCAGAACCGGAGATTCCGATGGCAATACCATTCTGGCCGGCATTGGCGCCTAAACCCAGACTTATCGAATTATCGGTTCCCAGTCTTCCGGATTTTACCGAGTTTACCTTAAAGATAAGATCGTCATAGGTATTTGTTCCCAACGCCAGAGTGGTACCGGATCCTGTATTGTTTCCGCCGTTAGTAGCCGAATTATTCCACGAAGCTCCTGAACTGCCTGAACTGATGCCGTTCGCGGCTCCTGTAACAGAAATTTTATTCCATTTCTGATTGCTCCAGTAATATAATCCGGTATCTGTAAGACCGCCCAGCCCGTTGTTCCAGATCATCAGCCCGTTTGCCGGTGAAGCAACCGTAACATTATCGGTAAGTGAAGTTACCGCTACACTAGGCAGAAGTATTCCTTTATTTGCCGACTTGATATCAAGGATTGAAGAAGGATCCGGAGTGGTTGTACCTATACCTACCTGAGAGAATAAAAAACTAGAAGCAGAAAATAATAAGACCGTTGCAGTGATCTTTGATTTAAATGATGTATACATGTTTGTATTTTATTATGGTTATTGTTTTCGAATGCAAATATACTAAATATTTAACGAAAACTAAAAATTATTGAATAATCGTTAGCTAAAATCCTGCCATACCATAAAACTGATGAAATTAATCTATTCTACAGTACATTGAAGGAAAAAATCATCGAATTAATTCGATACCAAAACCTCATTTTAAGACAATAAAACAGCGTTTTTATGATCCTATTAAATTTAATTATCTATAACAATTGTATCGATATTTTATAGATAATTAAATTTTAAATAGATTAATTCCATCAATTGCTTTTTCTAAAAATTCTGATCCTGATCATTTAACATATAAATCAATCAACTATAATTATTTATTATAACAAAACTCATATTCATAAATGATTATAATAAAACTATCTATTTATGTCATTGTAGAGATTAAAACTATTTTATAAAGTAATGGATACCGTGCAATCATTAATTCGTTAAAACAACGATTTTGAACTTTAAGAAAAATTTAACAACATCAAGAAATTTTAGGAATAGTTATTGTTTGATAGATTACAACATAAACAAAATATCAATATTATGAACAATTCAGAATACAACAAAGCAGAAAATGCAGTCGACAACACCGAAAATTCTTTAAAAGACGCTGCAAACAATGCAAAATGGAAAGTTGAAGAGCTTTCAGATAAAGCGAAGGATTATATCAACGAAAAAAGATCAAACGATGAAGAGGCAACTCATGAAGACTGGCTGGACAGAGTAAAAAATAACGCTTCCGACACTTGGGACGATATTAAAGACAAAGCAAATGATGCCTGGGAGAAAACCAAAGATGCCGCTGAAGATGTGAAAGCAGAATGGAACAAGA